>JASHYF010000091.1 GCA_030043235.1 Solirubrobacteraceae bacterium
CGCCGCCAGCGGTTTGCCTTCCGCCTTCAGTTCCAGCCGCGCGCTGGTCGACGTGGCACTCGCGCAGGTTGCAAAAGCCGTCAGGATGGCGGCCACACCAGCGCCAGCCCCCAGCAGCCTCCTCTTCACCACGCCGACCTCCCATTGCTCGATCATCGTGCCAGCCGGCGACCTGGAGACGGAGCCGACGAGCGCGAACGGCTCCTCGGCAGCCTAGCGAGGTATGACCGCAGTCGAGCCGATTCGTCCATCCGCCTCGAGGGACCGTCAGTCGCTCCACCATCCGGGGATCGGCACGCCGTCTCCGCCCTCCGGACGGGCGCTTCCCACCGCGATCAGCTCGAGTCCGTCGTCTGCGGCCTCGAACGCGCGTACGACCTCAGGAGCGACGCGGATCACGTCCCACTGGCGCACGTCGCGAACGTCGTCGTCCAGCTTCACTCTGCCTGAGCCTGAGGTCACTACGTAGATCTCCTCCTGCTCGCGATGGCTGTGGCCCATCGGGGACCTGAAGCCGGGCGCGTAGCGGAAGTAGCTGACGCCGAGCTCCCGCGAGTCGAGATGGCTGCGTGCGAAGCGCCCCTCCACCTGCGTGATGTCCGCCGGCGTCGCATCCTCTATGTCCATCATGTTCGTGATCGTGTAGCTCGGCATCTCGGTGCTCCTCGCTCCTCGCGTTCATCGGGTGGGGTTCAGCGGACCTGCTCGCTGCCCTCGCCATGGTATGGGCTCCGTGCCCGCGTCGAACCCGAAGCTCCGCTCGGGCAGCGCGGGCGAGCGGGCGCGATCCGGCGTGATCGAGTCGAATTAGCGACCAAATAGCGGGATCGACCAAGGCAACCCGTCCGGCGCGTCGAACATACTGGGACGATGACTGGAACCCCGTCCTCCGCACGCGGCGAGCGCGACGCCGAGGCCGGCGCCAGCTCGATGAACGCCGCCCGCTACATCGCCCGCGAGCGACAGAAGAAGGAGCTGCGTCGCGAGCGCGATGCGCTGGTCGTGCGTCTGGCGAGAGATCTCGGTGAGCAGGGGCTCGCTGAGAGCTTCGGCGTGGCGCGGCCTGTGATCGGCAAGCTGCTCGCCGATGCGCGCGAGCGGCTCGCCGCCGGCGGCGCCTCGCCGAGCGCGGGAGAGATCGTCGCTCGCCGCCTCACCACCGCCTCCCGCGGCGGTGCCCCCGACCGGGAGCGCTGGGCGGAGGCCGACGCCCACTACGAAGCGCTTGGCAGCGGCCCCACGATCACCGCTCGCCGCCGCGCCATCACGGGCGCAGAGCCGCGCCCGGGCGGCGAGCGCCGCCGAGAGCCGTAGGCGCGACAGCACGCTCGTAACGCCGTCTGGACACTCCGAACGCCGTCTGGACACTCCGCGAGCAGCATGTCTGCGCAGGAGCGCCGGGCGCCCGCGCACGGCCCGCGTCTGCCTCGCCTCGGACATGCGGCCGAGCCGTCGCGGATCGGCCTCAAGTTTTCGGGGTTGCTGACGATAGGGGCATAGGCCGACACGATGTCGGTTCGGGACCTATCGAACGAACGTCATCAAGGAGATGAACGCATGTCCCTGACGATCAACACCAACCTTGAGGCGATAAACGCCTCGAGGAACCTGAACAACACCGAGAACATGCTCTCGCAGACGATGCAGCGTCTGTCCTCGGGGCTGCGCGTGAACACCGCCGCCGACGACGTCGCCGGCTATGCGATCAGCCAGAGCCTGCAGGCGCAGGTCAACGGCCTCAACCAGGCAGGCGAAAACATCCAGGACGCCGTTGCGCTCGCGCAGACGGCGCAGGGCGCGCTGAACGACATCAACACGATGCTGCAGCGCATCCGCGAGCTGGGTGTGCAGTACGCCAACGGCACGACCTCGGAAGAAGACAAGGAAGCGATCTCCGCCGAGGCCGAACAGTTGGTGGAAGAGATCAAGCGCGTCGGCGAAACGACGCAGTTCAACGGCGTGAACCTGCTGAAGGGCGAAGAAGAAATCAAGTTCCAGGTCGGCGCCAACGACAAAGAAACGATCGGCATAAAAACGATCGAACTCTACAAAGAAATCGAAAAAATCAAAGGCGTGCTGGCGGGCGGCAAGGAACCGCTGAAAGAAATCGACGAAGCGATCAACACCGTGTCGAAGCTCGCCGGTGAATTCGGCTCGGTTCAGGACCGCATGCAGTTCACGCAGAGCAACCTGGAAGTCTACAGCCAGAACCTGACTTCGGCGGTGAGCGCGATCACCGACGTGAACATGGCCACGGAAATGACCAACTTCACCAAGGAGCAGGTTCTGCAGCAGGCCGGCGTGGCGATCCTCGCGCAGGCCAACCAGCTGCCCGACGCGACGCTCAAGCTGCTGGAAGCCTGATCCAGGCCTACTCGAGATCTTCCTCAGCGGTGGCGCCCTGCGACGCCACCGCTGCAGCGAAGACGTAGTGTTCCGCGCGTGAACGACATCTCGCGCGCAGCGGGGCTCGCCTACCGGCACGCCGGTGAGCCGGCGAAGGGCGCGGTGCTGCTCGTGCACGGGTACCCAGAGTCCTCCTACATGTGGCGCCACGCGCTCCCTGCGCTCGCAGGCGCGGGCTGGCGGGCGCTCGCCCCGGACCTCGCCGGGTACGGCGACTCAGAGCCGCTGCGAGCCGGACCCGGGTCTGGATCGTGGGAGCAGCACGTGGAGGGGCTCGAGCGCTTCGTCAGCGAGCTCGAACCCGGGCCCGTGGTGCTCGTCACGCACGATTGGGGCGTGCTGATCGGGCTGCGCTGGGCGTGCGATCACCCGCGCTCGGTGAGCGCCCTGGTGATCTCCGACGGCGGCTTCTTTTCCGACCGGCGCTGGCACGAGCTGGCGAACGTGATGCGCACGCCCGAAGAGGGGGAGAGGCTGATCGCCGCGTACACGCGCGAGGGTTTCGACGCGGGCATGCGCTCGCTCTCGAGCGGCATGAGCGACGAGGCGCTCGCGGAGTACTGGAAGGCGTTCGCCGACGAGGAGCGCCGCCGCGGGCATCTCGAGCTCTACCGCTCGGGCGATTTCGAGAAGCTCATCCCGTATGAGGGGCGCCTCGCCGCCCTCGACATCCCCGCGCTGATCGTGTGGGGCGCCGAGGACCGCTTTGCGAGCGTGCGCATGGCCAGGCGCTTCCACGAGGAGCTGACCGGCTCGGAGCTCGTCGTCCTCGAGGGCGCCGGGCACTTCGTGTGGGAGGACGAGCCCGAGCGTACGACGCGTGCGCTCCTCGACTTTCTCGCGCGGCGCGTGCGCTGAGCGGCGCGCCGTCCCAGCTGAGCGGTGCGTCTTGCGAGCCGAGCGGGGCGTCCCAGCCGAGCGGCGCGTCCAGACCGAGCGGCGCGTCCCAGCCGAGCGGCGCGTCCCAGCTGAGCGGGGCGCCGTCCCGAAGGTGCAGTGCCCTGTCGTCCCAAAGGTGATCGCCAGGTCGTCCAACACGGGCAGCGATTGCTCATCGTCGGCGATCGCGGGGCCGATGCGTGCGCCACCCAAGGAAAGGGAGTCCCCCGGTGTCCGGCATCGGAAGTCTGCAGGGAAAGCCAGCTCCGTATTTGCGTCTCGCCGCAATCGCCGTCGTTTGCGGCGTGTCGAGCGCAGCAGGTGTGACTCCCGCGCTCGCGTCCTCCGGGCCCTTGCAGCCGCTGTCGAGCAAGCCGTCGAGCACGCGGCCGTACGCCGCGTGTGCGCCACAGCCCGCCGGCGTGGCCTCCTGCCAGGCTGTGGTCCTGCCGGAGGGCGCGAGGCTCGACTCGCTCTCGCCCGACAGCGTCTCCCCTGACACGAGCGGCATCGACGGCAGCGGCTTGGCGCCCGCCGAACTGCAGTCCGCCTACAAGCTTCCCTCCGCGACCGCCGGCGGTGGTCAGACGGTGGCGATCGTCGATGCCTACAACGACCCCACCGCCGAATCGGATCTGGCCACCTACCGCGCGGCTTACGGACTGCCCGCGTGCACGGCCGCCGATGGCTGCTTCGACAAGGTCGACGAGACGGGCGGCAAGAGCTACCCGCCGCAGCCGAGCCCCGAAGACGGCGACTGGCCCGTCGAGGAGTCGCTCGATATGGACATGGTCTCCGCGATCTGCCCCAATTGCCACATCCTGCTCATCGAGGCCAACTCCGCGGGCATGGAAGACCTCGGCGCCGCCGAGAACGAGGCGGCGAAGCTCGGCGCCACCGAGATCAGCAACAGCTGGGCCAGCTTCGAGTTCGAAGGCGAGACCTCCTTCGACCACTACTTCGCGCACCCGGGAATACCCATCACGTTCGCAAGCGGCGACTGGGGCTACGACAACGAAGAGTACGGAGCCGGCAGGCCGAGCTACCCGGCGGCGTCTCCCGATGTGATCGCCGTCGGCGGCACCAACCTGACACAGGCGGAGGGCGCCCGTGGCTGGAGCGAGAGCGTGTGGTCGCACTCGGGCAGCGGCTGCAGCCTGCTCGAGCCAAAGCCCTCCTACCAGACGGACACCGGCTGCTCGAAACGCACCACCAACGACATCGGCGCCGTCGCCGAAGACCTGTCCATCTATGACACCTCCGGGACGACCGGGGAAGGCCCGCTGCCGGGATGGTTCCCCGTCGGTGGCACGAGCGCCGCGACGCCGATCATCGCCGCCTACGAGGCGCTGTCGAGCAGTGA
>JASHYF010000092.1 GCA_030043235.1 Solirubrobacteraceae bacterium
GAGCTGAGCGCCTTCCGCTGGCGCGTCGCCGCCTGGTCGCTGCCCGCGAGCCCGGGCATCGAGCTCGTCGACGCCGAGCTCGCGCACCTGTACCGCCAGGGGCGCGCCCGCTGGCTGCGCGTCGCGCGCGGCAAGGGCGAGCGCACGCTCGCGATGCACATGTGGCGCAAACGCGTGAAGGATCTGCGCTACGCCGCCGAAATGCTCGAGCGCCGCGGCTCCGGCGGCTCGGCTGCTCGCCTGCACACGCTGGCCGCGCGCGCCGATGACCTCGGCGAACTGCTCGGCGAGGAGCACGATCTGGCGGTGCTCGCACAGCACCTGCGCGCCGAGGCGCACGACCGCGACGGGCTGTGGCACGCGGGCCGGGGCACGCGGGGCGTGCTGCTCCAGGCGATCGCCAGGCGCCGGCGAAAGCTGCGCCGCCTCGCGCTGCGCAAGGGCGAGCGGCTCTACGCCCGCAAGCCCAACGGATTCATGCGCCGGCTGCGCCGCGCGTAGCGGGCGCCCCAGCCGGCTGCGCGGCGCGTAGCGGGCGGCCTCAGCTGACGCTCACGACCGTCAGCGTGCGCTTGCCCTTCGGCAGCGTCACCGCCGCCTGCTCACCCGGCGCGCGCCCGAGCAGGGCGAGCGCCACCGGCGATTCAGCCGACAGGCGACCCTCGCGCGGGGAGGCGTCGTGCGAGCTCACGATCCGCCAGGTCTGCTGGGCGCCGGTCTCGTCGCGGACCACCACGGTCGAGCCGAAGCCCACCACTTCGCCCGCGCCCTCGGCGCCCTCCTCCACCACCACGGCGCCCGAGATCCGCTCCCGCAGCCGCGCGATCTTCGTCTCCAGGTGCGCCTGCTCGTTCTTCGCCTCGTGGTACTCGCTGTTCTCCTTCAGATCCCCCCATTCGCGCGCCGTCCTGATGCGCGCGGCGATCTCGCGCCGGCCCTCGCCCTCCAGCGCGGCGAGCTCCGCTTCCATCGCCGCCAGGCCCTCCGCCGTGGTCAGGTTCGTCGTGTCCGTCATCGCCCAGAGCCTACTGACCCGAGCCCAGGGCCCCGCCGGCTGAAGCGATCAGAAGTAGTCGCTCGGGGGAATCGACAGCAGCGCATAGATCTGCACGATCGCCGCCTGCGCCAGCAGTCTCGGCTCGGGGGGCGAGCCGGTTATGAACAACTCGTCGCTCAAGCGCTCTTCCTGCCACGCGTAGTTCACGTAGCTCTGGGCCAGCGACGCCCCCGGCGGGTCGCGCGTGACCGAGTCCAGGTACATGAGGTTGCGGAAGTACACCGACACGAAGAACGGGTTTTCGGACTCCAGCCGTTCCATCGTGAAGTGCGACAGCGCGGCCGTGGCCGTCTGTCGCGCCTGCCACAGGTAGCCCGAGTCGCCCGTCGCCTGGTAGAGCAGCGTGCCCGCGCCGATCATCGAGCCCTGGTTGTAGCTCCACAGAGCCGGTTCGATCCTGCCCCGCTCGCCCACGTGATCGCCGTACATGCCGTTCGACTCGAGCAGGCAACCGCGCACCCATTCGTAGGCTTTCTCCGCGAACTGCAGGTATTCCCCGTTGCCCGTGAGCTCGTACAGCAGCGTCCCCAGCTCCGCCGCCGGCGCGGTCGTCGTGGTGTTGCGTTCGGTGTCTTCCGGGGAGTTCGAGAAGGGGATCCCGCCGGGACAGCCCAGGGCCGGGTTCGTCTGCCAGCCCGCCATCTCGAACGCCATGATCCCCTCCGCGCTGCCCAGCAGCGCCGTCTGGTGCGTCATCTGGTAGATACGCACCAACTCGAGCGCCACCCAGTCGTTGTCGTCGTAGAACTTCGTCCCGCCCGGCCCAGCCGGGGGCGCCACCGTGGCGTCGAACGCCGCGAGCGTGCTCGTGTAGGCCCCTTCCCCCGCGCCCGCGTTGTCCGTGTCCAGGTAGGAGTCCAGCGCGGTCAGCCGCGCGTCCAGTTCCTTGCCCATCGGCACGCCGAGGTTCGGTATGTACGCCATGCTCACCGTCGCCGCCAGCGCCTGCGAGAATTCCCACAGATACGAGAACGGTTCGCCCACGTACAGGCCCGAGCCTTCGACGTTGAACTGCCTCTGCATCGCTTCGTAAGCCACGAGCGCGCGCGCAGGATCGCCGTGCAGGGCCGGCTTCGCCGGCTTCTTCGCCTTGCGCGGCCTGGCCGGCACCGACGGCTTGGCGGCTGTCGCCGGCTCCGACGCCTTGGCGGCTGTCGCCGGCTCCGACGCCTTGGCCGGCGCCCGGCTCGGGCTCGCCGCCACCGCCGCGCCGGCGTAGGCGGCGCCCGGGAGCGACGCCGCGCACAGCGTCAGCGCGACGAGCGTCACCCGGAGCTTGCGGTGTTGTTCGAAGTGGGGAATCACCGACTTTGAGCAAGCACAACAATCGACGAGCGCGCTCGATTTGGTATACGCACTGCGCGTGCCGGCGGCCCCTTCGGCCCCCCGCTGCCGGTCACGGCGTGCGCCATTGTCCCACAGTCTCGACCACGAAGGTGGAGCTTCACTTCCGACACGACTACACCGCCGTCGGCCACGTCACCGTGGACGTGTTCGACGACGGCTCGCGCCGTCCGGGCGGCACCGCCTTCTTCAGCGCGCTGCAGGCCGCCCGTCTCGGCCGGCGCGCGCTGATCCTCACGCGCGGCGTGGCCGGTGAGATCGAAGCGCTGATCGAGCCCTACCGCGACGAGCTCGAGCTGCGCGTGCTGCCGGCCGCGCAGACCACCACGCTGCGCACCGCCGGCTCCGGGCGCGATCGCAGCCAGCGCGTGCTCGCGTGGGCCGGCCCGATCGCCGGCGAGCTCGAGCTCGACACCGCGATCCTGCATCTCGCGCCGGTCGCCCGGGAGATCCCCTGGCGTTGGCGCGGACGCGCGCCGTTCGTGGGGCTCACCCCTCAGGGTCTCGCGCGCGCGTGGAGCGAGCGGGAGGGCGGCAGGATCGTGGCCGCGCAGCCATCGCAGGCCGCGCTGGCGGTGGCGCGCGCCTGCGACGCGATCGTCATGAGCGAGCACGAGCGCGCGAGCTGCGCCCAGTTGATCGCCGCCGCGCGGGCCGCGGGCGCGGTCGTCGCGGTGACCGCCGGCGAGCGGCCCACCACGATCCTGCCGCCGGCTGCGCTGGGCGGCCCGGCGCTCGCGCT
>JASHYF010000093.1 GCA_030043235.1 Solirubrobacteraceae bacterium
GCACCAGCAGCCCGTCACCGGGCGCGACGGCGCCCACGATCCCCGTGTCCACGTTCAGCACCCGCCCCTCGTCGTCCTCGCACAGGGCGAGGTCCTCGGCCTCCTCTACCGCGAGCACCCGCATTCGCGTAGCGACATCGCCACAGGTTTCACAGCGCCCGTGCCTCACAGTCTCACAGTCTCACAGCGCCCGCGCCTCACAGGACCACGCCCTCGTCGAGCTCGCGCAGCTCCTGCTCATAGGCGGCGCCCATCTCCTGGAGCAGCCGCAGCGTGGCGAGCGCCTCCCGCTCGTCGATCCGCGACAGCGCGAAGCCGACGTGGACGAGCACCCACTGGCCGGGCAGCTGCTCGAGGCACTCGTCGTCGAGCAGGGCGACGTTGACGGTGCGCCTGACACCGGCGATGTCGACCCGGGCCAGCTGGCCGGCATCGTCGACGATCTCAACGACTCGGCCGGGAATGGCCAGGCACACGCTCGTCGATCTCCTGTCTCGTTGGGAGGGCGTGGTTTAGCAGCTTGCCCGCGTCCTCGCAACGGGCGCGAAGGGTCACGCCCAGGCCAAGGGGCCCCGCGCCACGTCCGTGCGCCGCGCTAGCTGGCCGCGTGGGGGGACCATTGAAACGTGCGGGCCGCGAGCAGCAGGGCGGCGATGCCCCAGGCGGCCACGATCAGCAGATCGCCGCCGGCGAGCGCCGCGCCGTGTGTGCGGGTGAATGGCAGCAGCAGCGCCTTGGCGAGGTGGTGAATCGGGAAGACGGTCGCGATGTCGCGCAGGAACCGTGGGATCTGGCTTTCCGGCACGAACACGCCGGAGATGAAGTACAACGGCAGCACCGCCAGGTTGGTGGCGGGCGCGGCGGCGTCGGCCGTGTGAACGCGCGTCGAGAAGGCGAACGCGATGCACGCGAACGACGCCGCTCCCACGACCACGGCGATGGTCAGCCCCACGATCGAGCTTGGGATGCTCACGCCGTACGCGAGCCAGCCGAGGGTCAGCAGCAGCGCCGACATCACGACGGCGACGACGACGCCCACGACGGCGCGGCTCGAGATCACGAAGCTCGCGGGCAGCGGCGTCCCGCGCAGGCGCTTGAGCTCGCCGCTCTCGCGCTGCGTGACGACGGCGATCGTGACGTTCACGAAGCTCGCCGAGATGATCCCCAGCGTCGTGATCGCCGGAACGTAGAAGGTCGTGATGGGGATGGTCTTGCCGTCGACGATCGTGCGGCCCTTGAATATCGCCGCGAAGATCACGAGGAAGACGATCGGCAGCAGCACCGTGAAGTAGCGCGACTGCGGGTTGCGCCAGAACCGAAGCAGGTCGGCGCGGAGCTGGTGCGCGAACAGGCGCACGCCGCCCATCACCCGCGCTCCCCGCCGTCGGGTGAGCGCTCGGCGGTGAGCCCGCCGCCGGGTGAGCGCTCGGCGGTGAGCCCGCCGTCGGGTGAGCGCTCGGCAGTGAGCCCGCCGCCGGGTGAGCGCTCGGCGGTGAGCCCGCCGTCGGGTGAGCGCTCGGCGGTTAGCTCGAGATAGATGTCCTCCAGCGTGGGACGCCCGACCGTCAGGTCGTGCAGATCGTCCCCGTGGCCGAGCGCCCACCCGCCGAGCGCGTACAGGGCCCGCGCGGGCTCCCGCGCCTGGATGTGGACACGCCCGTCGCGCAGCTGCGCCACCTCGGAGAGCTCCGCCGGCAACGTCGCGACGCCGGCGCCCGCGGGCAGGCTGAAGGAGATGTCGCTGAGCGCCCGGTCGCGGCCGCCCAGCGTCTCGGGCGTGCCCGTGGCGACGATCTCGCCGGCGGCGATGATCGCGACGCGGTCGGCCAGCGCCTGCGCCTCGTCCATGTAGTGGGTGGTCAGGAAGATCGTCTTGCCCAACTCGCGCAGGCTCGCGATCACCTCCCACGCATGGTGGCGAGCCGACGGGTCGAAGCCTGTCGTGGGCTCGTCGAGAAACACCAGCTCGGGATCTCCGATCAGCGCCAGCGCGACGTCCAGACGGCGCAGCTGACCGCCGGAGAGCTGAGCGACGCGCGAGTCGCGCTTGTCCGCCAGGCCCACCAGCTCGATCGTCTCGGCCGCCTCGCGCGGATGCGGGTAGTAGCCCGCGTAGAGCCCGACGAGCTCGCGCACGGTCAGCTCGGGCGGCATCGTGCACGACTGCAGCACCAGGCCCACGCGCGCGCGCCAGGCACGATCGACGCTCGCGGGATCTCGATCGAGCACGCTCACCTCGCCGCCGTCGCGCGAGCGATACCCCTCCAGAATCTCAACCGTCGTGGTCTTACCCGCCCCGTTGGGGCCGAGGAACGCGTACACCTCGCCGCGACGCACATCCAGATCGATCCCGCACACCACTTCCCGGCCCCCGTATGACTTGCGCAGGCCGCGAACGTGGACCACCTCGACCAGGTCGCGGTGAGATCCCCTCGACGCAGGGAGGACGGCGGAGGCGAGAGACACCGGAGCAGCATGCGCCCGCTGCCCGCGCACTGCATCCGCGCTAGCACCGCCGTTTGGTCGGTGGAAACTACCCGCCGGCTCGCTGAGCCCGCTGCAAGCGGCCTGCCCTGAGGTTCCGCGATCGAGGTTGCGTAGTTGACTACGATCGTGGGTGTGGAGGAGCACTGAGGACGGGCGTCCTCCACGGCCCTAGCTTTGGTTTATGATCGCTCTGGGCGTAGCCCTGTTCGTTGTCGCGATGGCGCTGTTCTTGGCCGAGGCGCACCTGTCCACCGGCGGGGTGCTCGGCATCGCCGCGAGCGTCACAGGCATCGGCGCTGTGGCGCTGCTGCTGCTCGCCGCCGGCGCCAGCGGTGCGGTCGTCCTGGTCGTCGCGTTCTGTGTGGTCGCTGCGTGCGTGTCGCTGCTGGTGCTCGCCCGACAGCGGATCCTGCTTCCGCTGCTGGCCCGTCCGCGCACCGGCAGGGAGGCGCTCGTCGGCCACGTCGGCGTCGTGCGCGTGCCGGCCGACGACGGAGAGGCTGAGGTTTTCGTGGACGGATCGCTGTGGCGTGCCGAGCCGGACCCGCTTGACCACGAGACAGCGCTGCACGAGGGCGACCGCGTGGTCGTCGAACACGTCAACGGCCTGACCTTGCGCGTGCGCAAGGCCGAGGCATGGGAGCTGAGCAAATGATCGTCACGATCCTCGTCACTGTCCTGGTCGTCCTGCTGCTGCTCGCGCTCGCCCTGGCCGCGGCGTCGGTGCGCATCCTGCGCGAGTACGAGCGCGGCGTGGTGTTCCGGCTCGGGCGCCTGCTCGACCAGAAGGGACCCGGCGTGGTGCTGCTGATCCCGTTCGTCGATCGCCTCGTGCGCGTCAGCCTGCGCACCGTCACACAGCAGATCCCCCCGCAGGAGGTGATCACCCGCGACAACGTCCCGGCGCGGGTCACGGCCGTGACGTACTTCCACGTGGTGGATCCCAACAGGTCCGTCGTCGAGGTGCAGGACGTGCTCGCCGCGACCTCGCAGATCGCGCAGACGACGCTGCGCTCGGTGCTGGGCAAGGCCGAGCTCGACACGCTGCTGGCCGAGCGCGAGCGCCTCAACGAGGACCTGCAGAAGATCATCGACGACCAGACCGAGCCGTGGGGCATCAAGGTCACCGCCGTCGAGATCAAGGACGTGGAGATACCGGAGGACATGCAGCACGCGATCGCGCGCCAGGCCGAGGCCGAGCGCGAGCGCCGGGCGAAGATCATCAACGCCGAGGGCGAGTTCCAGGCTGCCGCCAAGCTCAGCGAGGCGGCCGACGTGATCAGCCGCAATCCCGTGACGATCCAGCTGCGCTACCTGCAGACGCTGCTCGAGATCGGCAGCGAGCAGAACTCGACGATCGTCTTCCCGCTGCCGATCGACCTGATCGGGTCGCTTACGCGAGCCCTCGGCGCACAAGCGAGCGCCAGCGGGAACGGCGCCGGCGACCACACCGTGACCGCAAGCTGACAGCGCCACGCCGCGGTCCTTTTCGCAGCCGGCCGGCCAGGCCCTCACAAAAGTACGGACGCCCACTCCGCCGCCAACACCGATGACCCCCGCGCCTGCGCGAGCGAGGATGGGATAGATGCCCCGCACCGTCACGAACGACGCCGCACCGGAGATCGCCTCATCCTCGCCGAGGCCGAGCGTGGTCGAGGTGCACGACCTGACACGGCGCTTCGGCGAGTTCACGGCCGTCGACGCCATCAGCTTCGAGGTGTTCGAGGGCGAGGTGTTCGCGTTCCTCGGCCCGAACGGCGCCGGCAAGTCGACGACGATCAACATGCTGTGCACGCTCGCGCATCCCAGCGCCGGGCAGATCAGGGTGGCCGGGCTGGACGTGACCGCGCGACCGAAGGCGGTGCGGCGCAACATCGGCCTGGTCTTCCAGGACCAGACGCTCGACGACAGGCTCACAGCACAGGAGAACCTGCGCTTTCACGCCGTGCTCTACCGCGTGCCTCGCGACCAGGTCGACGCACGCATCGCCCGCGTGCTCGAGCTGGTCGATCTCAGCGAGCGGCGCCACGACCTCGTGTCGGAGTTCTCCGGCGGGATGGCGCGGCGTTTGGAAATCGCCAGGGCGCTGATGCACGTCCCCAGGGTGCTGTTCCTGGACGAGCCGACGATCGGCCTCGACCCGCAGACGCGCGCGCTGATGTGGGAGGACGTGCTGCGGCTGCGCGAGGAGGCGCACATCACCGTGTTCCTCACCACGCACTACATGGACGAGGCCGAGTACGCCGACCGCATCGCGATCATCGACCACGGCAAGATCGTCGCGATCGACACGCCGCAGGCGCTCAAGGCGGAGATCGGCGCCGACACGGTGGACCTCGGTACGACCGACGACGTGGCGGCGATCGCGGCGCTCGAACGGGACGGATACAGGGTCGAGGCCGTGGCGGGCGGAGCGCGCGTGTACGTGGAGCACGGCGAGAACGCGGTCCCGGCGCTGATCGAGAGCGTGGGGGTGCCGGTGCTGAACGTGCACGTCCACCAGCCGACGCTGGACGACGTGTTCCTCCACTACACCGGCCGCGAGATCCGCGAGTCGCACGCGGAGGCGATTCCCGCGCGCATGCGCGCACGCTTCGCCAGGAGGGGCCGATGAGCAGCGTTCCACCGCATTCGAGCGCGGTCGAAGGCCCCGAGACGGTCATGCGCGACGAGCTGCGGACGACCGGGATGGTGTGGCTGCGCGAGCTGATCCGCTTCGAGCGCACGCGCACGCGCATCCTCAGCGGCCTGATCCAGCCGGTGCTGTTCCTGATCGTGATGGGCTACGGCATGGCCGGGCTGGTCGGCAGCGTCGAAGGCTTCGGCTTCAAGAAGTTCGTGTTCCCGGGGATCATGGCGATGAGCGTCGTCACGACCGCCATCTTCTCGGGGATGTCGATCGTGTGGGACCGCGAATTCGGCTTCCTGCGCGAGATGCTCGTCGCCCCCACCAGCCGCGCGTCGCTCGCGCTCGGCAAGACGGCCGGCGGCGCGACGGTCGCGGCGGTGCAGGGCACGATCATGCTCGTGCTCGCGCCGCTGATCGGCGTGCACCTGACCGCCGTGCTGGTGGCGGAGATCATCGGCCTCGAGCTGCTGATGGCGATCGCGCTGACCGCCTTCGGCGTGTTCGTCGCGACCCACATCGAACGCATGGAAGGCTTCCAGGTCGTCATGCAGATGCTGCTGTTCCCGATGATCTTCCTGTCGGGCGCGCTGTTCCCGCTGAACAAGCTTCCGGGCTGGCTGAACGTGATCACGCACGTCAACCCGCTCACCTACGCCGTCGCGCCGCTGCGCCAGGTGGTGTTCGCGGCGCAGCACATGCCGGCCAAGGCCCGCGAACGCTTCCCCTCGAGCGTGGAGGTCTTCGGACACACGCTCTCGATCGGCACCGAGCTGGCGATCGTGGTGGCGTTCGTCGTGATCTTCATCGCGCTCGCGATCCGCGGGTTCTCACGAACGGAATGACCGCCGCAACGACCACCACAATGACCACCACGATGACCGCCACCATCGATCAGAGCGGCGCACGGCACGAGCAGCGAGCCCTGTTCGGCGAGCTCATCGCCAAGGCCCGCGAGCTTGGACCGAGTCGCGTCGCGGTCGTGCACCCCGTCGACAGGGAATCTCTGCTGGGCGCCCTGCGAGCGGCTCAGGAGGGGCTGATCGTCCCCACGCTGGTCGGCCCGGAGAGGCGCATCCGCGCCGCCGCGGCAACGTACGCTCTCAACATCACCGGCCTGCGGCTGATCGCCACCGAGCACAGCCACGAAGCCGCGGAACGAGCGGTCGCGCTGGCTCGCGGTGGTGAGGTCGACGCGCTGATGAAGGGCAGCCTGCACACCGACGAGCTGATGCAGGCAGCCATCCCCCCGCAGACAGGACTCGGCTCCGACCGTCGCATGAGTCACGTGTTCGTCGTCGACGTGCCCGCGTATCCGCGGCCGTTGCTGATAACCGACGCGGCGCTGAACATCGAGCCGGACCTCTTGGACAAGCGGGACATCGTGCAGAACGCCATCGACCTGGCGCTCGCGTTGGGCATCGAGACACCCAGGGTGGCGATCCTCTCCGCCGTCGAGACGGTCAACCCCAAGCTCCGCTCCTCGGTGGACGCGGCCGCACTGGCGAAGATGGCGGAGCGCGGTCAGATTCGCGGAGGCCTGGTCGACGGGCCGCTGGCGTTCGACAACGCCGTCTCATCCGCAGCCGCACGCGCGAAGGAGATCGACTCGCAGGTCGCGGGCCGGGCCGACATCGTGGTGGTTCCCGACCTCGAGAGCGGCAACATGCTCGTCAAGCAGCTCGACTACCTCGCGGACTGCGAGTCCGCCGGGATCGTGCTCGGCGGGCGCGTGCCGATCGCGCTCACCAGCCGCGCAGACAACGCGATCGAGCGCGTCGTCTCCTGCGCGCTGGCCGTGATCGTCCGGCACCATGCAAGCCCCAACTAGTGTGCTTCTCCCCCGAAGCCGACTTCGCGGCCGCCGCGGTCGTGGGCGTCGCCGGCGTCGAGACCTTGCGCCGGGTGCGCACGCGGCGCGAGCTGGTCGTCGGCCTGCTGCCCATCCTGTTCGCGGCGCATCAGCTCACAGAGGGCTTCGTCTGGCTCGCCCTGCGCGGCGAGGTCTCGGGCGCTGTGGGCAGAACGGCGACGAGCATATACGTGATCTATGCGCAGGCCGTGCTGCCCATGATCGTGCCGCTCGGCTTCTACCTGATCGAGCCGAGCGCCAGCCACCGCCGCCTGCTGCAGCCGTTTGTCGTTCTCGGGCTTGCCGTCGGTGGGTATCTGCTCTGGCAGGTCACCCAGTATCCGATCCAGACGCAGGAATACGCCCACTGCATCGCCTACGACACGCACACCCCGCTGGGCACGCAGGCTGCGGCGGCCTACGTGATCGCCACCTGCGGCCCAGCGCTGCTCTCCAGTCGTCGCTACCTGCAGTGGTTCGGCGTGGCGAACCTCGCCGGGGTCGCGATCGCCGTCAGCCTTCGCGAAGCCGAGTTCACGTCCGTGTGGTGCGTGTACGCGGCGCTCGTCAGCGTTCTCATCCTCGAGCACTTCCGGCGCCAGAGGCGAAGCGAGGCCCAGCCACGGCTCTCAGGGCCGCCCGCCGCGAACGCCACGGGGTGACGAGGCATGAGCGAGGTTGGCCTCGAACCAGGCGATCGCGAGGCGACTCACCTGCTCGAGCGCGCCGGGCTCCTCGAAGAGGTGCGTCGCACCGGGGATGACCGCGAGCTCGCTGGGACAGCGAAGCTGCTGCCGCGCCGCGCGGTTGAGCAGCAGCACCTGCCGGTCGGCGCCGCCCACGATCAGGAGCGTGGGCGCGCGTACCGCGCCGAGGTTGCGTGCGAGATCCGGACGCCCGCCGCGCGAGACGACGGCGCCCACCCGGCTGCCGAGCTCGGCGGCCGCGCTCAGCGCCGCCGCCGCACCCGTGCTCGCGCCGAAGTAGCCGAGCGGCAGCGAGCCGACCTCGCTCTCCTCATCCAGCGATGCGCTGGCGGCGACGAGTCGAGACGCCAGCAAGGGGATGTCGAAGACGTTCGCGCGGTCGCTCTCCTCGCCGGCGGTGAGCAGGTCGAACAGCAGGGTCGCGAAACCCCCATCGTTCAGCGCACGTGCGACGGCGCGGTTGCGCGGGCTGCGGCGACTGGAGCCGCTGCCGTGGGCGAATACGACGATCCCGCGCGGCCGCGGCGGCAGGGTGAGATCGCCGTCCAGCGAGAGCGCCGGGCTCACAGAGACGGTGAGCGGGCGCGCACTCACGGCCGCGACCGCCGGCGCCGGCCCATCCTCTGAGCTTGGCGCCGGTGAAGCGTGCCTTGCGAGCAGCGCCGCGACCTCCTGATCGGTGGTCGCCCGGAAGTCCTCATACCAATACCCGACCGCCCACAGGTCCTCTGGCGCCTCGACGCACACGACCTCATCCGCCTCGGCGCGCAGGGCGGCGAGCGACTGCGGCGCAGCGACGGGCACAGCCAGGACCACGCGCTTGGCGCCGCGCCCGCGCAGCGACCGCACCGCGGCCAGCGCGGAGCTGCCGGTGGCAAGCCCGTCGTCGACGACGATCACCGTGCGTCCGGTGAGCTCCACCGGCTCGCGGTCGCCACGGTAGCGGCGCGTGTACTCCCTCAGCTCGCGCTCAGCCCGCGCTATGAGCGTTTGCAGCCCGGCGCCGGAGAGACCCAGCATACGCACGATCCGCTCGCTGAGCACGTGCACGCCGCCCTCCGCGAGCGCGCCGATCGCGAGCTCGGGATTCTGCGGTGCGCCGATCTTGCGCACGACCGCGACGTCGAGCGGCGCACCCAGCGCGCTCGCGACCTCAGCGGCGACGGGCACCCCGCCGCGCGGGATGCCGACCACGAGCGGCTGCTCCTCGCGCAGATGGCCGAGCAGCGCGGCGAGCCGCCGGCCGGCCTCGTGCCGGTCCTGGAAGCGAACCTCGCTCTGCACGAGCACGGGCGGGTCCTCGAGCGAGGTCACCGCACCCGTGGGACGCCTGCGTTCCTCGTCGCTCATCGGCCTCACCGGCCATATCTTGGAGTACGCGCGGTCACCGGCCTGTCGCGCGCACCGCGTTCTGTCGATCCTTTCCATTGCGAGGTCCGATCGTCGCTGCGCTGCCCTTCGCCGCTCGATCGAGCCCGGTGCTCCCGAAGCGCCCTCCGCGGCACACGCGATGTGGGAGAGGTCAAGCGTGTGGTGGCGGAGGGCGCGGTCATCGGGAGGGGTGCTCGTATGGACTGCCGCTGCGGTTGGGGAGGCCGCCGCGGCGTGTATGCGCAGCACAAGCTAAACCTCACACGCCACCGGGTAATCGGGGATCGCCCGCCATGAGCGGGCGAAAACTACGGAACGAGCGCCGGTGCTCGTGCGGATGCGCGAGGCATGCCGGCAAGAGATCATCAGACGATGCCGCTCGCTCCGCTTCGCTCCCTCTCCGGCCAGACAGCCCGCTCGGAGCCGCTGGCCCCGGACAGCTATGTGACGGATGGCCGGCGCCTGTTTCGTGTGGTCTCGCAATTCGCCGCCGGCGAGGAGCACCGGTTCGCATCGCTCGAGGACTGCCTGACACTCGAAGTCCGGGCGTACGCGCCGGGCGAGCTCGCGGCGATGAAGCTGCGCCCGGTCCACGTCACGACCGCGCCGTGAGGAGGATCCTCGCCCGAGGCTCACAGACGTGGGTAAGTACGGACCCGCCAGCGGGCGGGATGCGGATGACGGCTTGCCTTTCGCGCGTTACGTTCGGCTCCGAGATCACGCTGAGAGGGAGTCGGAGGCGATGGGTGGCAGGCTCAGCATGTTGGACACCATGTTCCTCGAGCTCGAGCAGGTCGACGAGACCGCGCACATGCACATCGGCGCGGCGCTCATCTTCGATCCGCTCCCGCACGGTGGGACGCCGGACGTCGGCGCGCTGCGCGACTATGTGCGCGGGCGGGTTGAGATGCTCCCGCGCTTTGCCCAGCAGCTGTCCGGTCCGCGTGCGGGTCCGCTCACGTGGCTGACCTGGGAGCCGGCACAGGCGTTCGACCCGGATGTCCACGTGCATCACGCGACGCTGCCGGCGCCGGGTGACGAGGCCGAGCTGCACGAGTGGCTTGGGGACTTCTGGTCGCACCGCCTGGATCGTCACCGGCCGCTATGGGAGCTGACGCTGCTCGACGGGCTCGAGCGAGGGCGCTGGGCGCTGGCGACCAAGACGCACCACTGCCTCGCAGATGGAGTCGGCTCGCTCGACATCGGGTACGTCCTGCTCGACGCCTCTGCCGAGGCTCTGCCGCCGCACGCGCAGCCGCCGCCGGACAGGGACAACGAGCTCGCAGAGCACGGCAACGGCCGGTTCTGGCTCTCGCCGGGCTTGGCATTGCGCGGGGCGCGTGCCGGCGTGGGTGCGGCGCTGCACCCGCACGAATCACTCGATCGCGTGCGCGCGGCCGTCGAGCTGATCGTGCGCGAGGAGGTGATCGGCGCCCCGCGCTCGAGCCTGAACGGGCCCATGAGCGGCACGCGTCACTTCGCCACGGTGCGACTGAGCCTCGCCGACGTCAAGGCCACGAAGAGGCGCCTCGGCGGCACGGTCAACGACGTCGTGCTCGCGCTCTGCGCCGGCGGGCTGCGACACCTGCTGCTCACCCGCGGTGAGGAGCTGCCCGGGAGTGACCTGCGGGCGCAGGTGCCGGTGAACATTCGCTCACAGGACCGGGAGCATGCGCTCGGCAATGAGCTGACCTCGTTGTTCGTCGAGCTGCCGGTGAGCGAGGCGGACCCGCTCGAGCGCTACCGCCGCGTGGTCGAGCGCGCCGAGCAGCTCAAGGCCGGCTCGCAACGCGCCGGGGGCAAGACGATCGTCGACCTGGCCGACATGGGGCCGCCGCTCGCCGGCGCACTGCTCGCCCGGTCGATGTTCGGTGACACACGGATGTTCAACCTGACGATCACGAACGTCCCCGGACCCCAGCAGCGGCTGTACGCATTCGGCGCCCCACTCGTCGGGGTCCTCCCGCTCGTACCGCTGTTCGCCGGACACACGATCGGCATCGCGGTCCTCACATATGCTGGCCAGATGGTCTTCGGCCTCAACGCCGACCGCATGGCCGCGCCCGACGTAGCGGTGCTCGCCGAAGGCATCACCCGCTCGTTTTCGGAGCTGCGCCCGCCCGAGGCCAAACGACCGCGGCGCCTGCCCGCGGTCCGAGCCGCCTCATAACGAGCCGCCTCATAAGACACACCGCCGCGCGTTCTCCTGGATGGTCGGTTGAGCCGTCCCAGCCCAGGGGGCTGATGAACAGAGCAGCTTCGCTACGGCATGAGGATGAGCAACGCGAAGATGACGCCAGCGGATACCGCGAATGCGATAGCGCCCCAGAAGAGTGAGCGCCGCAGTCGCACCACCGCCGGCTTGATCACCGGCTGGATCCATCGCGTGGGAACCAGTCGCAGGACTGGCCGTTGTCGTCGCGCCCGTCCAACGATCAGCTCCTCCAGGCGCGCATCGATCGCGGCGCCAACCGCTTTGCGCATCGGGCAAGGATAAGCCCGCGAGCCGCTCGGCCGCGACCGTGCAAGCGGTCGCCCGCGAACCTGTGCGCAGGCGCCTTCACCGCGACCGGTGTCCCACGCTGAGCCCGCACGCCGGGCGGAGCGAGATTTGACTGTGCTCGTCCGGTGTTCAAGGGCGGCGCGTGAGTTCGCGGTCGAGCTGCTTGCCGAAGGCTGTCTCGACGGCTTTGGTCATGGTGGGCTGGAATGCGGCGGTGAGTGCTTCGGAGGCGAGGGGCCGCAGCTGGTCGAGTGCGGCTCGTACCTGTGGCCATTGGGATTCGGGCCGGCCGGCGTCGTCGAAGGGCTTCCAGATGAGCTCGAGGAACATCTGCACGAAGGTTTGTGCGATGCGGTGGGTGTTGCGCCTGAGCTTGTCCATGGTGTCGAGGGCGGCGTCGAGGGGGACGCCGAGGGCGAGGAGTCGCTCGGCGGCGGCGAGCAGGGTTGGGCTGGGGACTTCGTAGGCGCCCTCTGCGATCGGGATCAGCAGGCCGAGCTTCTCGGCCTTGGTGATGAGCTGGGGGTCGATCTCGCCGCCGAGGCGCTCGAGCAGGTCGGGTTGCTGGATGATCTCGGGCGTCTCGGTCTCGAACGGGGTCATCAGGGAGCGGGTGAAGCCGAGGACGTCCTCTCCGGCGCCGCGGGCCTGCTCCAGTACGTGGGCGATCGCGGCGAGGTTGAAGCCCTGCGCCTGCATCTCGCCGATCAGCTGCAGCCGCGCGAGGTGCTCGGCGCCGTAGTAGCCGACCCTGCCCTGCACCTCTGGTGGGGGGATCAGCCCGCGCGACTGATAGCTGCGCACGTTGCGCACGGTCAGCCCGGCCGTCTGGGCGAGCTGGTCGATCGTCATCCGCTGCTCGGTCCCGGCTCTCGTCATGGACGAAGCATACCCCGATCATCGGTACATATATCTATGTATCATTGATCTATGATACACTGTGTGGAGTAGGTTGGGTCGAAGTCGCGCTTCGGCATCACGACCAGGAGGTGCTGATGAGCAAGCCATGCGAGCCGGCCGGCACCGTGCCGAGGCGGCGATCGTGGTCGATCCTGCTCGCCTGGGGCATGGCGATCGCGGCGCTCGCGCTGCTCGGCACGGGCCTGCGATCGAGGCTTGCGCCGATGACCCTCGCGGTCCCCGGCTCGTCCTCCTCGCGGGCCGAAGCGATGCTCGCCGCCGAGTTCGGCAACACGGTCCCGGTCGCGATCCTGTTGCGCGGCCCACCCGGCGAAGTCGACCGCCAGGGCGGGAAGCTGGTGGCAGCGCTGCGAGAGATCAGAGCGGTCCAGGTGCTCTCGCCCTGGGATCGATCGATCACGGTGCGCTCGCTGCGGCCCAATCCCGGTGCCGCGTTCGTGCTCGTGAACTACATCCGACCCGCGAGTGAGGCGATGGCGGTGGTGCCGAGCACGGAAGCCGTGATCGCCCGCACGGTGCGCCGCCCGGTGCGCAGCTACCTGACCGGCGTCGCGGTGATCGGGCGGGCGCTTCAGAACGCCACGATGGCGGACACCGTGCAGGCCGAGACGATCGCTCTGCCGGTGCTGATCCTCGTGCTGCTGCTGGTGTTCCGCTCGCCGGTGGCCGCCGCGGTGCCGCTGGCGATGGGCGGCGCGACCGTGATGGCCGGCCACGGGCTGCTGTGGCTCGCGAGCTTCCTGACGCCGATCAATTCGCTGGGAGTCGCGATCGCCGCGATGATGAGCCTTGCGCTCGGGGTCGACTACGCGCTGCTGATGGTCTCCCGCGTGCGCCAGGAGCTCGCCGGCGGCTGGGAGCACGAAGCGGCGGTGGCGATCGCGGCCAGGGCCGCCGGGCGCACGATCGTCTTCGCCGGCGGCACGCTCGCGCTGACGATGCTCGCGGCCAGCGCGGTGGCCACGCCGGGCCTGCTCGGCCCGGTCGCCATCGGGGTGGTCATCTCCGGCCTGCTCAGCGTCGCCCTGGCGGTGAGCGCGATGCCGGCGCTGCTGCGCCTGCTCGGCCCGCGGCTGAACCGCTGGGAGATCCGGCTCCCGCGCTCTCGCGGCCGGCGATCGCACAGCCGCGGGCGGCGCGGCGGCGCGGGCGTGCTGGCCGAGCGGCTGATCGCCCACCCCGCGATCGTCGTTCCGCTGATCCTCGCCGGGATGCTGGCGCTGGCGGCCCCCGCCGGCGCGCTGCGGTTGGGCCCGCCCGACGCCTCGGAGCTGCCCGCCTCCAGCCCGGCGCGCCAGGCGGTGGCGATGGTGGAACGCACGATCGGGCCCGGCTGGTCGGCGCCCTTCGTGATCGTCGCCGGCGCCAAGCACGGTCCGATCACCACCTCCCAGCGCCTGCGGGCGCTGATGCGCTGGCAGGAACAGATCGCGCGCGCGCCGGGGGTGGCGGCGGTGCTCGGCCCCGCGTCGGTCGCCGGCGCGCAGGTCAAACTCGCCGAAGCCCACGCCGCGCTGGCCTCCGCGCCCGAGCGCCTGGAAGGCGCCCAGCGCGGGGTCA
>JASHYF010000094.1 GCA_030043235.1 Solirubrobacteraceae bacterium
CTGTTCCTGTACTTCACCACCACATCCCAGAGCACCACAGGGGCGACCGTCACGATTCTCTTCGGGTCGGTGTTCGCGATCACGAGCTCGGCGATTCCCCTGATCCTCCTGCTCGGTGCGATCGCCGTCGCAGCGGTGCTCGCGATCTACCGGCCGCTGCTGCTCAGCACCGTGAGCGTCGATATGGCGACGACGCGCGGCATCCCGGTCCGCCTCGTCGGAGCCCTCTTTCTGCTCGCGCTCGCGCTCGCCACGGCGCTCGCCGCGATCACGATCGGGACGATCCTCTCGACCGCCCTGCTGATCGGCCCCGCCGCGACGGCGATCCGGCTCACCAAGCGGCCGCTGCTGGCGATGCTGACGGCGTCTGGCATCGGGATCACGGCCATGTGGGCCGGGATCGTGCTCGCCTACGACAGCTACGGCTGGTGGCCGGCCGGGCACGGCTGGCCTGTCAGCTTCTTCGTCGTGACCCTGATATTCATCGCCTACCTGCTCTCGGGGCTGGCGCAGCTGCGAGAACGCCGGCGCTCGCTCGGCTCACCCGAGATACGCCGCTCGCTCGCCGCCACGGCGGAGACGTAGAAGGGGATTCCGGTGTTCTCGGGCTTCATGGTCAACGCGTGGACGGTCGCGAGCATCGTCGCGGTCGTCGCGGGCGTCGTCGGTTTCTTCACCGTCATGCGCGGCTCGGCGTTCGTCGCGCACGCGATCCCGAACGGGGCCTTCGCGGGCGCCGCCGGAGCGAGCCTCATCGGGGCAAGCACCCTGCTCGGGCTGGGCGTCTTCTCGCTCTCGGGCGCGCTCGGCATCGGTCTGCTCAGCCGCCGCGGGCGCCACGACGTCGCCACGGCGTTGGCGCTGGTCGTGATGCTCGCGCTCGGCGCCCTCTTTCTCAGCTGGAGCGAAGAGTACGCGCCCGCGGTCTACTCGCTGCTGTTCGGAGAGGTCCTGGGCATCGCGAGCAACGAGGTCGCGCCCACCGCGATCCTCGCCGCCGTCAGCATCCTCGCGGTCGCCGTGCTCTACCGGCCGCTGATGCTCTCCTCCGTCCTGCCCGAGAGCGGGGAGGCTCGCGGGATCAGCGCCTTCCGCATGGAGATGTGCTTCCTGATCGTGCTCGCGCTGGCAACGACGATGACCGTCCCCGTCGTCGGCACGCTCCTGATCTTCAGCCTCATGATCGGCGCGCCGGCGGCCGCACGATCGTTCACCGACCGGCCGCTGCTGGCGATGGCGCTGTCCGTCGCGATCGCGCTCCTGATCGTGTGGATCGCGATCGCGGCCTCCTATCGGACGAATTACCCGGTCGGGTTCTTCGTCGGCACGGCCAGCGCCGCCTCCTACGCAATCGGACGCGCCTGGGCGGCATGGCGCGCACGCCGCTGTCCAGCGCGCTGCGAGGCGGGCGTGTGCGCGGAGTAGTGTTGAGCGCTGGTGCCACCTGTGCCCTGCGCGTGCGATGCCGTCGCGGCCCGTTCTGCTCGCCGGTCCTCGCCCGCAACGCGCGCGAGCACGGCACGGCGGGCGATGGCCATCGTGTCGCTGTTGCTGCTCGGCGCGCCGGCCGCGGCTGACGCCCAGCGCGGCGCCGGCCTGCGGCTCAGGGAAAGCGAGAACCCGAGCAGCGATCAGGTCAGCAGATACGACTACCGCACGAACGTCACGAGCGTGACACCCGATCTGCCGGGGCTGAAGGTGGAAGTTAGGCAGTACGTAGACCGACTGCTGCTCACCAACCACACCGGCGAGACGGTCACCGTCTACGGCTATGAAGGCGAACCGTACGCGCGCGTGCTCGCCAACGGCGCCGCGGAGCTGAACACGCGCTCGCGTGCCTACTACCTCAACCAGAGCTTCTTCGGCCTGATCGCCGTTCCCTCATCGGCGACGCCGACCGCGACACCGAGATGGACCGTCGTCGATGAGACCGGCCAGCTGGAATGGCACGACCACCGCATCCACTGGATGCTGCCGGGCATCCCTCCGCAGGTCACCGACAGGTCCAGGCGAACGAAGATCTTCGACTGGAGCGTGCCGATCAGCGTCGGCCCTCAGCGCGGCGCCGTGGACGGCGAACTGCTGTGGGTGCCCGAAGAAGATTGGACACCGCTGGTCGTATTCGTCGCGATCGTCGTGGTCGTGATCGCCGGCGCCGCAGTGGTGCTGGTCGGGCGGCGGCGAAAACGCGCGCGCGCCGCGCGTTCCCGGTCGGGAGCTGCGGCGACGGGCGACGTCGCAAGCGAAGCCTGGTGACGCGCGCCCTTCCCGATCGGCCCGCCACGACACCAGTAGGGCTAGCACTTACTTAATGCGGAAAATGGGGCTAGCGGGAGGAGAGGGCCATTTCGGCCAGCGCCTGCGCGCGCTCCTCGCGGTTGAGCGAGTCCACGAACACGGCCGCCACGGCGATGCCGAATACCAGGAACTCGATCACGCACGTCGCGGCGCCGGCGATCTGCTGGTCGGCGATCGCCGACAGCCCGTAGCCGCGCGGGAAGCTCACGTACAGCGGGTACAGCGTGCTGGTCATGAACGTCAGCGGCACGCAGATGATCGCGCTGGTGACGCGCGAGAAGCCGATGTAGGCGAGGCGCCCGAAACCGGGGTTGCGTCGCTCGGTGGGCAGCGGCGTGATGATCAGCCACCACAGCGCGAAACCGCTGTAGAAGAGCGTGAAGTGCTCGAAGTTGTGCAGCAGCTGGTGCTGAGCGGTGTAGTCGAACACCGGCGGCAGCGACCACCCCAGCAGGGTGATCGACCACACCGGGAGCGCCACCCACGGTCTCGTCACCACGCCCCAGAAGCGCCCGAGGATGCCGCGGTGGGCGAAGCGCCTGAGCAGCGGCGCGGGCATGCCGAGCGGCAGCACCGGCGCGCGCAGGCCGAGAATCACCAGGGGCGGCGCGATGTCCGCCAGCAGCACGTGCTGGACCATGTGCGCTGACAGGAGCCAGTGCACGGCGATCGTGTTCAGCGGGGAGCCGAGCGCGACGAGGATCACGCCGAGGCCGCTGAAGTAGAAGAGCCAGTGCCCGGGCCCGGCCGGCTTGCCCGTGATGCGGCGCACGCGCCGGAGCATCGACACGTACCAGCCACCCGCCACCAGCAGCCCGATCCACAGCAGCGGGACGATGCTCCAACTACCCCAGCCGGGAGCGCTGCTCATCGTGCTCTCAGAACCTCCCTGCCCGCGTCGACGGTTCCACTGGAGGCGTCAGGCTAGCACCAGGGCCTGGCGTATGCTGGCTGGATCATGCTGCTCGCAGGCTCGCTGATCTCGCCCCTCCCGTGAGCATGGCCGTGCCCACCGCCGCGCCGATCGCGCCATCGCCCGGCGCGGATGAGATGGAGCTGTCGCTGGCGATCGGCGGCATGACCTGCGGCGCCTGCGCCGCGCGCGTGCAGCGCGCGCTCAACCAGCTGGACGGCGTGGCCGCGGAGGTCAACTACGCCTCGGAGCGTGCGCGCGTGGTGCATGCAGCCGATGTGCCCGTGAGCGCCCTGATCGAGCGCGTGGTCGCGGCTGGCTACACCGCCGGGCCGGTTGGGGAGGACCAGCGGCTGGGCGCTGAGGAGCTGGAGCGGCGGGTGCGCTCGCTGCGCCGGCGGCTGCTGGTGGCGGCGACGCTGTTCATGCCGCTGTGCGACGCCTCGATCCTGTTCTCGATCTACCCCTCCGCGCGCGTCGCCGGCTGGCAGTGGCTGATGGTGGCGCTGGCCGCGCCTGTCGTGAGCTGGGCCGCGTGGCCGTTCTACGAGGCCGCGATCCGCAGTGCCCGCCACCGCGCCGCCACCATGGACACGCTCGTCTCGACCGGCATTCTCGCCGCCACCGGCTGGTCGCTGTACTCGATCTTCTTCCTCGACAGCGGCGCGCACGGCGCGGCGCTCGCGGGTGTCGCGAGCCGCTCCGGCGGCGGCATCTACCTCGACGTTCCCGCCGGCGTGACCGCGTTCCTGCTCGCCGGGCGCTACTTCGAGGCATGGTCCAGGCGCCGCAGCGGCAACGCGCTGCGTGCGCTGGCGGCGGTGCGCGCGCAGGACGTGTGCGTGCTCGACGCCGACGGGCGCGAGCAGCGCCGGCCGCTCGCCTCACTGCGCGCCGGCGAGCTGTTCGTTGTGCGCCCGGGCGAGACGGTGGCCGCCGACGGCGAGGTCGTCGAGGGGGCCTGCGCGATCGACCGCAGCGTCATGACCGGCGAGTCGCGCCCCGTGGACGTGGGCATCGGCGCGGAGGCGCTGGGCGGGACGGTCGCGCTGAGCGGGCGCATCGTCGTGCGCGCCGGCAGGGTCGGCCCCGACAGCCGGCTCGGGCAGATGATGCGCCTCGTCGAGCAGGCGCAGAACGAGAAGGCGGCGGCGCAGCGGCTGGCCGATCGCATCTCCGGCGTATTCGTGCCGGGCGTGATCGTGCTGGCGCTGGGGACCCTGGCGGTGTGGCTCGCCACGGGCAGCACGGCTGCGGTGGCGCTCAGCGCAGGGCTGTCGGTGCTGATCATCGCCTGCCCGTGCGCGCTCGGGCTGGCCACGCCGGCGGCGCTGCTGGTCGCGTCCTGGCGCGGCGCGCGACTGGGAATCTTCTTCAAGGGGTACCGCGCGCTGGAGGCCTCGCGCCAGATCGACACGGTGGTGCTCGACAAGACCGGCACGCTCACCGAGGGACGCATGACCCTCACCGACTGCGAGGCGCTCGACGGCGTGGAGCGGCGCGAGCTGCTGCGCCTGGCGGGCGCGGTGGAGCACGCCTCCGAGCACCCGATCGCGCGCGCGGTGGCCACGAGCGCCGAGCACTGGTACGGGCGGCTGCCGGCGGTGGAGTCGTTCGTGGCGCTCCCCGGCATCGGCGCGTGCGGCGTCGTCGCGGGCCGGCAGGTGCAGGTGGGGCGGCGCGGGGCCGTCGCCGCCGAGATCCCGCCGCGGCTGGCCGATCGCTGCGAGCAATGGGAGCGACTCGGCCGCACCGCCGTGCTCGTGACCCGCGACGGCGCGCCGATCGGCGCGCTGGCGATCGCAGACTCGCTGCGCGACACCGCTGTGACGGCGGTGCGCGAACTGCACGCGCTCGGTCTGCGCTGCGTGCTCTTGACCGGGGATGGCGAGACCGCGGCCAGCGCGATCGGCGCCGCCGCCGGCATCGATGAGGTGATCGCCGGCGCCATGCCCGCCGAGAAGGTTGAGGTGATCCGACGCCTGCAGGCCGAGGGGCGGTGCGTGGCGATGGTCGGCGACGGCGTGAACGACGCTCCCGCCCTCGCCGCCGCGGACCTCGGCCTCGCCGTCGGGTCCGGCACCGACGTCGCCATCAGCGCCGCCGATCTGATCGTGATGCGCGACGACCTGCGCGTCCTCGCCGGCGCAATCGCGCTCGCGCGCAAGACGCTCAGCACCATCCGCGGCAATCTCGCGTGGGCGTTCCTCTACAACGTCGTGGCGATCCCGCTTGCCGCCGCCGGCCTGCTCGATCCGCTGATCGCCGCCGGCGCGATGGCGCTCTCCTCGGGCTTCGTCATGTGGAACAGCTCGCGGCTGCGCAGCGCCGTCCTGCCCGGCTAGAAACGCTCGGCTCACCCGGCACGGCTGCCAGCAGGGCGGCGTATGGTTGGCGGGGAGGATCTGACATGACCGCGCTCGGCTTCGCGCTGCTGCTGACAGGTGCGATGCTCGTGGTTCGCGAGGCCCATGCGCCGGGCGGCCCGGCGAGCTCAGATCTCCAGCCGCGACTCCTCCAAGTCGAGCTCGCGCTCGACGCGGCGCATCACCTCGCCTGAGATCTGGCGGCTGTTGCGGAGGCCGACCAGCGCTTGGCGCTGCGCGGCGTAGATCTCGTGCATCATTCGCTGGTAGCGCAGCGACCCCTCCTCGAGCCCGTCGTCGTCGGCGATCTTCCCCGCCCGGATCTTGAAGCGCCGCTGGCGGAACTCGTACAGCCTGCGAGCTCGCTCTACCGAGCTCTCGCGCGTCCAGTCCTCGTCCCCCAGCTCCTCGATCCGTTCGAGCGCCGCGCGAGCGATCGCGAGCCGGGCGCGAACCTCCTCGCTCTCCTCTTCGGCGCCGTCCTCGACGACGCCGAGGCGGCGGATCAGCGTGGGCAGCGTCAACCCCTCGCCGACCACGGTCACGAGGATCAACGCGAATGTGATGAATTGAATGAGCTCACGGCCCGGCAGCGGCGCGCCGGCATCGGTGTGGATCGGCAGCGCCAGCGCAGCCGCAAGCGAGACGGCGCCTCGCATCCCCGCCCAGCTGCCGACCACCCGGGTGCGCCAGCTGGCGCGGCGCGCGCGCTGCGAGGGCCGTCGGTCGAGCAGCCTGATGAGGAAGGTGACGATGAAGTTCCACAGGAAGCGGACCGCGATCGCCGCCGCGCAGACGGCGGCCGCATATCCGATCACCTGACCGGCTGCGCGGCCGCCGAGACCCTTGACGATCACCGGCAGCTGCAGGCCGATGAGGATGAACAGCGTCGCATTGAGCAGGAACGTGAGCATCGACCACAGCGCGAATCCCTGCATGCGGCTTTCTGGCGAGGCGATTTCCGGCGCGCGGAAGCCGAGGTAGACGCCGCAGGTGACCGCGGCCAGCACGCCCGACAGGCCGAGCTCGTTCGCCGGGATGAACGCGCCGTAGGCGCTGAACAGCGAGATCGTCAGCTCGGTGTTGACGTCGTCTATGCGTTTGCGGACCTCCGCGATCACAAAGCCGACCGCCAGCCCGATCGCGACACCCCCCGCAGCGCCGGCGAAGAACACGAAGACGGTGTGTCCCGCGGAGAAGCCCGCGCCGACGGCCGCTCCTACGGCGACCTTGTAGGCGACCAGCCCGGTTGCGTCATTGAACAGGCTCTCCCCCTCGAGGATGTTCACGAGGCGGCGCGGCGCGCCGACCCGGCGCATGATCGCCGCCGCGGCCGCCGGGTCCGTGGGCGAGACGATCGCCCCGAGCGCGAAGGACACCGCCCAGGGCAGGCCGATCAGCTCGTGCCCGATGACCGCGACCGCCACGGCCGTCGCCAGGACGAGCCCGATTGCGTGCAGGGAGATGACGCGTGCGTCTGAGCGCAGTGCGCGCAGGTCGGCAAAGAAGGCCGACGCGTACAGCAGCGGCGGCAGGAACACGAGCAGCACGAGGTTGGGATTGAGCTGGATGCCGGGGATCCCCGGCACCAGCCCAAGCACGAGTCCGCCGATCACCAGCGGGATCGGGTAGGGCACCTCGAGCCAGTTCGCCAGCGCGTTCAAGCCGGCGGCCGACACGAACAGCGCTGCTATGACGAGCTGGAGGTCCGCCACCGGCCAGATTGTTGTCGCTGGCCGCCGATCGCGTCTCGCGCGCTGCGGTCAGAGCGCGCAAGGCGTCACGTCGCGCCGGGGGCGCGTCAGCGGTTGCCGCCTACCAGGTGCAGGAGTTGGTCGACGACGAATGCGACGTGGCGCCGCCGGGTGTTCGTGTTCTCCAGATCTCGCTCGAGGGCTGCCAGGAACGTGGCTCGCTGGGTGAGCGGCGAGAACGTCAGAGAGACGAACAGCATGAGCGCGTCCTCGACATCGAATCGCCGCAGCCCCCGCGCCGGCGCCACCCGGCGGAGCGCTTCGAAGGCGTCTCTCATAGCCCGCGATTCGCGAGTGGCGGCTCGGAGACGATGTCCCCCGCCGAGATCCTCGCGCTGAAGCAGGCGAACGAACTGCGGGCGCTCGATCAGGAAGGCGAGGTAGCCCTCGACTGCCTTCTTCAGAGCAGCTGCCAGCGAGCCCCGGCCTTGCACGGCCCAGGCGGTGAGCGCCCCGAAGGCCTCGAGGGTCGCGGCTTGGCGCTCTGCGAACACGCGCTCCAGCACCGCCCGGTACAGGCGCTCCTTGGAGGCGAAGAAGTAGCTCGGCGTGCCGCGCGAGAGTCCCGCCGCGGCTGCGATGTCGCCGAGACTCGTTCCGTCGAACCCGCGTTCGGCGAAGAGTCGCTCGGCGGCGCTCAGGATTGCGGCTTGGCTGCGCCCGGCGTCTCTCAGCTTCGCTCTCGCTGTCACCGTTGCCATACGCCGGGTATGATAGCTTGCTGAACAATTAGCAAGTTAGCGTGAAGCCGTTGACCTGCATCCCGACCTCTGCCGACAACCCCGAGGATGACCAGTGAGCGAAGAGGTCTCTGTTCAGCTCCGTGCCGATCGCGTGGCGGTCGTGGAGTTCAGCCGCCCGCCGCACAACTACTTCGACGGCGAGTTGATCCGCGGGATCGCCGACGCATACGAGCGTCTCGACGGGGATCCCGGCTGCCGCGCGATCGTGCTGTGCTCCGAGGGCAAGAACTTCTGCGCCGGGGCGAACTTCGCCGCCAGGAACCCGGCAGAGGGCGACCTGTACGCACAGGCGGTGAGGCTGTTCGCGGCCGGCATCCCCGTGGTGGCGGCCATCCAGGGCGCCGCGGTCGGCGGCGGCCTGGGCGTAGCGCTGTCGGCGGACTTCCGCGTCGCGAGCCCCGAGTCGCGCTTCAGCGCCAACTTCGCCAGGCTGGGGATCCACCACGGCTTCGGCCTGACCGTGACGCTGCCGCTGGTGGTCGGCCATCAGCGGGCGCTCGAGCTGCTGTACACCGGCGCGCGCGTGAACGGCGAGGACGCGCACGCGATCGGCCTGTGCGATCGCCTGGTGGGAAGCGATCGACTGCGCGAGGAGGCGATCGCGCTGGCTCATGAGATCGCGATCTCCTCGCCGCTGGCGATCCGCTCGATCCGGGCGACGATGCGCGGCGAGCTGGCCGAACGGGTGCGCAGCGCCACCGCCCACGAGGCGAGCGAGCAGGCGAGGCAGTGGGACACCCCGGACTTCGCCGAGGGCATCGCGGCGGCCGCCGAGCGTCGCGAGCCTCGCTTCAGCGGCTGAGCCGGGGCGCTGAAGCTGCCCTACGCCGCGCCATGCAGCGGCCCCTGGCGCCGTCAGGGAATCAGCAGCAGCTTGCCCGTCGTCCGGCGCGTTTCGAGATCCTCGTGGGCCTTCCGGGCCTCCGCCAACGGGTAGCGGGCGCCGACTCGCACGTCCAGCTGGCCGGTCGTGATCAGCTCGAACAGCCGCTGCGCCCGTTCGCGCAACAGCTCGGGCGTGCGCGCGTATGTCGCCAGCGTCGGGCGCTGAAGGTAAGCCGAGCCGTGAGATTGAAGGAGAGCCGGCGCGACCGGGTCGGGCTGCCCGCTGGCGGCCCCGTACAGAATCATCCGCCCTGTCGGCGCGAGCGCCTCGAACCCCTCTAGGAACGTGGCCTTGCCGACGCCGTCGTAGACCGCCGCCACCCCCGTCCCGCCGGTGATCTCGCGTGCGCGGCGCGCGAACTGCTCATACCCGATCACCCCCTCGGCGCCGGCCTGCCTCGCCAACGCGGCCTTCTCCTCCGTCGAGGTCGTCGCGATCACGCGCCCACCACGCAACCTGGCCATCTGCGTCAGCAACAACCCCACGCCACCGGCGCCGGCGTGCACGAGCACCCAGTCCGCCTCCTGTACCGGGTAGGAGTCGTGGGACAGGTAGTGTGCGGTCATTCCCTGCAGGAGGGCGGCCGCGGCAATCTCGGACGGCACACCGTCCGGAACGGGCACGAGCAGCTCCCGCGGAGCCGCGATCCGCTCGGCGTAGCTGCCTTGAATGCCCGTCCATGCGACCCGCTCGCCGCTTGCGGCGATGGTGCCCGCACCCTCGACGCCGATGATCGCCGGCGGCGCCAAGGCATAGCCGCGACCCTCTCGCTCGTACACGTCTCGGTAGTTGACGCCGATCGCCTCGACGTCCACGAGCACCTCGCCGTCGCCCGGCTGGGGGTCAGGCACGTCTCGGAGCTCGAGGACCGCCGGACCTCCGTGCCTGGAATACTCGATCGCGCGCATGCTGGAATCGCCTCCTTCGTGCTGGAGACGCTCGTTTAGAGCAGGAACGGAATCAGCATCTTGGTTTTCGTTCTGTAGCTCGGGTATGCGCTTGGAAACGAAGCGGCCATGATTTTTTCCTCCACCCTCGCGCTGTACACGAAGTATGTCCCCATTGCCGCGGTGGCGATCAACCAGTAGACGTTCGTCGCCAGCGAGGTGCCCGCGAGAGCGAGGAGGATGCCGGAATATATCGGGTGACGAACGAGCCGGTAGGGGCCCGATGTGACAAGTTCCGGCTCGTCCTTTTGCGTCATCGGCATCCCCCAGTTGCGACCGAGATAGATCCTCGCCCACACGGCCAGGCCGAGGCCTGACACGAACAGGACGACTCCCACCGCCTGCACGATCGGAGCGTGAACGGCCAGGCTGCCGGCGCTGAACATGCGCAGCAGCAGAAACGCGAGAATGGCGAGCAGGAGGCCCGGAGGCCTGGTTCGCCTCGTCCGTGAGCCCGCCTTGGCCCTCACGGCCGAGATCATCCAGTAGAGCCAGAACACGACCCACACGACCAAGATGAAGGTCCTGAACGCAGGCATCTCAAGGAGCCTCGGGGCTGGGCTGGCTCGCGTCCATACCGTGAGGGTACGCGCCGGCACGCGGCTCTCATCCGTGGAGGAGCAGCGACCGGCAGCCGCGTCCAGCCTCTACACTGGCCAGGCCGATCTCAGGGAGAGGTGGCCGAGTGGCTGAAGGCACTCGCCTGCTAAGCGAGTATGGGGTCAAGACTCCATCGCGGGTTCGAATCCCGCCCTCTCCGTACGTACCTGTTGTGCGCGGTCTCGTTGCTGGCCTCATCTTCCGCGCCTGAACGCGGCTGGCTCAGACTGCCAGGATCGTGTATCCCGGTCCGAGCAGCGTCCGCATATCGCGTGGGTCCGATGTGGCGAGCGCGTCGCGCCGTCGACGAACCCCCGCTGCGATGCAGGCGTCGATCGTGCTGCTCGCCGGCGTCATCCGACGTAGGCGGCCTGCAGCACGTGCAAGTTGCTCGTCCACGGTCTCGATCGAGCACGCTTTGAGGAGACGGGCGACCCTGGCATCCTTGGCGTCTCCCCGCCAGGCCTCCGCGAGTGCGATGGCCGGAATCGTGGGCACGGCGCCACGCTCGTATGCGGCGGTGAGAATCGCACGGATGCGGGCCTCGCCGCGCTCATAGGCGATCAGCGCACCTGCGTCGAGGGTCAGGCCGGCCACTCGGTGGCGACCAGAGTCTTGATCTTCTCGGGGATGGCTCCGAACTCGACCTCGTCCTCAGCCAGCAGCTCGTGTCCGCGAGCCACCTGCAGCTCATGCAGGACGGCTGCATTCACGAACGCCGACAGGCTTCCGCCGGACCGGGAGAGGCGTTCCTCGGCCTCACGCAGGACGGCCTCTTCGAACGAGATCGATCGCTTTTGGCTTGCCACGCAAGCAATCCTACCACGGTAGGATTCATGGTTCGGGACCTTGTCAGCTCGCCCCGAATCGCCGCAGGTGCAGCGCCCGGATGCGGCCTCGGCGCGGCTGGTCTCGAGGTACGCCCGACCCTTGAAGGTCGCCATGGCGCGCATTCGGCCAACTGGACAATGGTTTGA
>JASHYF010000095.1 GCA_030043235.1 Solirubrobacteraceae bacterium
TCGTTGACGTCGGCACGACCGCCACGCGAAGCGTCCTGCGGTCGTGCCGACGTCAACGACCTGCGTCGCGCTATTTCGTCGACAGCGTGATGCTCGTGGACGGAACCTTCTGCGCCTGCAGCCCCGAGTACTTCGCCAGGAACTGGGCGACCTCCTTGGCGTCTTCGCCTACGACCACGTTCTCCGGCATGATCGCGCCGGAGAAGCCGCCGTTGCGGATCGCATACAGGACCTGCTGTTCGTCCTCCTTGCGCAGGTTGAAGTTCGGCCCGTTGGTCTTCACGCGATTGGACGTCTCCGTGGCCGAGCCCTCGGCGCCGACCACCGCCAGCGTGTGGCAGCCAGAGCAATGCTCGAGGAACAGTTCCGCGCCTTTGCGGTAGGGGCTCGTCTTGGCGATCTGGATTTCCTGCGAGCCGCACGCGGCCAGCGCCACGGCGCATGCGAGCAGCGCGATCGTCCCGGCGGCGAGCTTCATGCGCGGGGAATATATAGCCCTCCATGGCAGGGCCGTCCCACCGTGGTCGGGGAGCGTCCCCGCATGGCAGGGCCAGCGTGGCCAGGGAGCGCGGCGTGGCTTGCGTGCGGGCGCGCCGCTTCAGAACCCGTGGGCGGTGCTGGCGGCGCGCAGCGCGAGGAACACGACCACCAGCGCGGAGATGGCCATGACGCCCACCTCGCGGCGCACGATCGCCCCGACCACCTCGTGCTGCTCGGCTTCGGGAAGGGCCCCAACCGCGGCGGCGTTCTCGAGCCCGCGCTGGTCGAGGATCGTCTGGGCGGAGGCCACGCGCAGCTGCTCGGCGACGAACGCGACGGCGAGCGGCAGCAGCGCGTACAGATAGAAGAGGTGTTCGCTCGAGTACCGGCCCGCGGCCGCCAGCACGCCGACCGCCACCGCGTACAGCACGGCCGCGGCCTGCGCCAGGCGCAGCGTCGCCCAGAACGAGCGCGTGAAGCGGCTGGCCGACGCCGGCTCGGCCGCCATGCGCGCCGGCGGAAACAGCCGCCAGGTGGCCGCCCCGAGCAGCGCAGGCGGCGCGTTGAGCGCGGCGAGCGCCAGCGCGCCGGCCACCACGGGCTCCGTCACAGCGTGGATTTCGCGCCGATTGCCACTATGTAACAGGCTGCCACAAGCAGTGATATAACAGCGCCCGGTGCTGCGAAGCTATCTCCCGGCGATCGTCTTCCTCGTTCTCGGTGGCGCCGTTGGTGGCGCGTTCGCCGCGCTGAACTCGATCATCGGGCCGCGGCGCGCGACGCCGCACAAGCAGGACCCCTACGAGTGCGGACTGCCCTCCGAGGTCAGGCGCGACCTGCGTTTCGGCATCAGCTTCTACCTGATCGCGATGCTGTTCATCCTGTTCGACCTCGAGGTCGTGTTCCTGTACCCGATCGCGGTCGAGCTGCGCGCGTACGGCAGCTTTGCGCTGATCGAGACGGCCGTGTTCATCGTGCTGCTGTTCGTGGCCTTTGTATATGTGTGGCGCAGGGGAGCGCTCGAGTGGAGGTGAAGCGCACCCGAGTGGGCGCACTCCCTGTCGGAGCGCACCCTGAAGGGCACACCCTGAAGGGCGCAGGCAGGCAGGCAGGCGAGCCTGTCCACGTCGACGTCGACGCGCTGCGCGTGCGGGAGCTGAACGCGCACCAACTGCTGCGCGGCGGCGACCTGGAGGGCGCAAACCAGCCGGCGCACCTGCGGGGCACCGAGCTCGAACGCTTCGTGCACGAACGCGTGCTCACGACCACGCTCGAGAAGACCGTCGCGTGGGGGCGCTCGAACTCGTTCTTCCCGCTCTCCTTCGGGCTCGCCTGCTGCGCGATGGAGCAGTTCCATGCGGCCGGGCCGCGCATGGACATCGCGCGCTTCGGCTTCGAGGCGTTTCGTGCCTCCCCGCGCCAGGCCGACCTGATCATCCTCGCGGGGCGCGTGTCGATCAAGATGGCGCCGATCATCCGCCGCCTGTACGACCAGATGCTCGAGCCCAAGTGGGCGATCTCGATGGGCGCGTGCTGCTCGTCGATGGGCGTGTTCAACAACTACGCGCTCGTGCCCGCCGACAAGTTCCTGCCGATCGACGTGCACGTCCCCGGCTGCCCGCCGCGCCCGGAGGCGCTGATGCACGGCATCCTCAAGCTGCGCAAGATGGTCCAGGAGGATCCCGACCTCGGCTGGCGCGAGCGCTACGACGCACGCGGCACCGAGGAGGTCGTAGAGCGTATCGATACCCACCCACCCGCGCAGGGCGTTCCGAGGCCCGCTGCCGTGAGCGGGGTGGGTGGGGATCAAAACATGGACACGGCCGGTGCCTGACGCCACAGGCCTGGAGCTGATCGCACACGAGCTGCGCGAGGCCGAGGGCGAGGGCGCGGTGCTCGAGACGACCTTCTTCCGCGGCCGCGGCACGGTCGAGATCGACCCCGCGCACATCCGCTCGGTGCTGGCGCGCCTGCGCGGGCAGGGCTTCTCGTTCCTGGCGAGCGTGCACGGCGTCGACTACTACCCGCACGAGCCGCGTCTGGGCGTGCACTACGAGCTGCTGGACATGGCCAAGGTGGATCGCATCACGATCAAGCTGCGCGTCGGGACCGACGCGCCCGAGGTCGACTCGGTGATGGCGGATTGGCCCACGGCCGACCACCAGGAGCGCGAGATCTACGACATGTTCGGCGTGGTCTTCCGGGGGCATCCAGACCTGCGCCGGATCCTCATGCCGGAGGACTACGAGGGCCATCCGCAGCGACGCGACTTCCCTGTCGGCGGCGAACCGGTGGCCTTCACCTGCAACGAGCGCGAGGCACTGGGGCCGATGTGATGACCCCACCCACCCTGCCCCCATCCGCCCCGGCCGAGCAACCCGCGATCTCGGACTACCGCCGCGGTGAGCAGAACATCACGCTCGAGCCCGTGCACCAGCAGTTCGCCGGTCGTGACTCCGGCGAGGGCAGCGAAGAGCTGCTGACGCTGAACTTCGGCCCGCATCACCCCGCCACGCACGGCGTGCTGCGGCTGCTGGTGACGCTGCAGGGGGAGGTCGTCCGCGACCTCAAACCGATCATCGGCTACGTGCACACCGGGATCGAGAAGACCGCCGAGGACAAGTCCTACTGGAAGGTGATCCCGGTCGTCGAACGCATGGATTACCTCTCCTACTACTTCAACGCGATGGCCTTCTGCAGCGCGGTCGAGAAGCTCGTCGAGGTGGAGATCCCCAAGCGCGCTCAGTACCTGCGGGTGATCCATCTCGAGCTCAACCGCATCGCCTCGCACCTGATCTGGCTGGGCACGAGCGCGCTCGACCTGGGGGCGTCTTCCCCCTTCCTCTACTGCCTGCGCGAGCGCGAGCTGATTCTCGACCTGTTCGAGATGTCCTCCGGCCAGCGCATGCACACCCGCTACATCCAGGTGGGCGGCGTGATCGAGGACATCCCCCCTGGATTCGAGCGCAAGCTGCGCGAGTTCCTGAAGGTGATGCCCAAGCGCGCGGACGAGTACGGCGCGATCCTCAATGCTAACGAGATCGTCCTGCAGCGCCTGCGCGGCACGTGCCCGCTCGACGCGGACACGCTGCTGTCGCTGGGCGTGACCGGCCCGCTGCTGCGCGCCGCCGGCAACCCGTGGGACCTGCGCAAGGCCGATCCGTACAGCTC
>JASHYF010000096.1 GCA_030043235.1 Solirubrobacteraceae bacterium
CGCCCGGGAGTCCGGCCGAGCACGCCGGACTGCGCGCCGAGGATCTCATCGTCGAACTCGGCGGCACGCGCGTGCACGGCGTCGATGACATCCAGCGCCTGATGGTCGCCGACCTCATTGGAGCCCAAGTGGACGTCCTCGTGTTGCGCCGCGGCGAGCCGCTGCGCCTGCCGCTCGTCGCACGCGAGCTCGACTAGTCGCGCCACCGTGACGCGCTGGCGGGGGCCGCCGGCTGCCAGCACTCCCTGCGCCACGCAAAAGCGGGCGACGGGAATCGAACCCGCCCTAGAAGCTTGGAAGGCTTCTGTGCAACCACAACACTTCGCCCGCACGGCACGCACGCACCTCGCGCACAGGCCGGCGCTCAATCCTACCGCCGCTCCTCCACCGGCACCTCCCCCGACTCGTCCGCCAGTCCCGGCGGCGGCCACGGACCACGCCAGTTGTCGCGAGCGCCGTCCAGCGTGATCGTCGTGCCGCTGAACGCCCGTCCGAGCGACGAGGCGAGCAGCGCGATCAGCCACGCGTGCTCCGCCTCCGTGCCCAGCCGCTGCAGCGACACGGTGCGCGAGGCGCCCGCGCGCACGCTCGCCGGGTGCTTCTCGAGCACCTGCGTGTCAAAATGGCCCGCCGCCACGGCCGTAACCGCGACCCCAGCCCGCGCCCAGCGGCGGGCGAGCTCGCGCGTGAGCGCCTCCGCGGCCGCGCGTGCCGCGCCCGAGTGGGCCATGCCGGGCATGCCGTGATGCGGAGACAGCGTCCCGTTCACCACCGTGCCCCCTCCCGCCTGCTCCAGCGCAAGCTCGAATGCCGCCTCCGCCATGTTCAGCAGGCCGTCCACGTTCAACCGCCACACCGCCCGCCACCCCTTCGCCCCGATCAGCTCGGCCGGGCCAAAGAACTGCCCGCCCGCGTTGTTCACCAGCACGTCAAGCCGCCCCGCGCGCTCGAGCACCGTCTCCACCAGCCGCCGCGCGTGTGCGCGTTCGCACACGTCGCCGGCCACCCGGTCGGCCTCGCCCGCCGGCCACCCGGTCGGCCTCGCCCGCCAGCTCGCGGATCTCGCCCGCCGCCTGCTCCAGAAGCTGCGCGCGCCGCCCCACGATCGTCACGCGCGCTCCGCAGCGCGCCAGCTCCATCGCGCTCGCCCTGCCCAGACCCGTGCCCCGCCCGTCACCGGCGCCACGCTGCCGCCTAGAGCAGCCCGGGGGCAAACACCTCCGACTGCTCGCGCGCGCCCGTCATCGCCGAGCGATCATAGGCGTCGCCGCCGCGCCCGCCGGCCGTACTGTCCGTCCCCGAACGCGACTAGGGTTACCGGTGTGTCGTCGCAGCGGCCGCCGGTCTTCGTCCTCGGGCTCACCCTGGGGGACTACCTGCTGTGGAACTGGTCGCTGGGCGGCAGCCACGACGCGCTCGCGCTCGTCTCCGGGCTCACCCTGCCGCCGCTGGCCGTCGCGTGCCTGTGGCTGCTCGCGCTGAACCTCACCCGCATCATCGCGCGCTCAACCAAGCTGCCAAGTCGGATCGTCCGCTCTGCCGCGTTCCCGCGCCGGCGTGCGCGGCGCCCGGGGCGCTCACGTGCTTTGGCCCGTCTGAGCGTGCGCAAGCATCCGCCGGCGCGAGCCGCCGCAACCAACATCACCCGGGGGGATCCTCCAAGCTCGAACGCGCCGGCCGGCGGCCGGTCCTCGAGCAAGATCGCAGCGTGAGCTGCGTTCGCGACGGTGAGCGAGCACCGCAGGCTGCCACGTCCGCGCTCAGCGCGCGTTCGAGTGGCGCTCGTCACGCTCGTCGTGCTGCTCGCCGCGGCGGCCCTCGGCGGCTACCTGTACGAGCGCCACCGCACGGGCAGCGTCTATCACCCGCACGCGCGCTTTCTCGCCCAGCCGGCGCCGAAGCTGCCCGCCCGCGGCCCGAGCCGCTTCTCCTGGCCGCTGTACGGCTACGACAAGGAACACACGCGCTTCTTCCCCGCCTCCGAAGACGTGCACCCGCCGTTCAGGGGCCTGTGGGTGCACGACAGCGACGCGCTGCTCGAGTTCCCGCCGGTGATCTACGGCGAAAGCATCTTCCAGCTGGCCGACGACGCGGTGCTCACGGCGCTCGACAAGCGCACTGGACGCGTGCTGTGGACGCGGCGCCTCGGGCAGCTCTCCGCCTCCTCCCCCGCCGTCACCGTCAACACCGTGTACGTGACGATCCTTGCGAGCGGCCACGCCAGCGACCCCGGTCGCGTGATCGCGCTCGACAGCGCCGACGGCGCCGTCCGCTGGTGGCGTGCGCTGCCCGCCCCCAGCGAGTCATCGCCGCTGATCGACCGCGGCCGCGTGTTCTTCGGCACGCAGGACGGGCTCGTGTACGCGCTCGACGACCGTACGGGCGCCGTCGTCTGGACCTATCAGGCCGCCGGGGCCGTCAAGGCGAGCCCCAGCCTGTCCGGCGGCGTGCTCTACTTCGGCGACTACTCGGGGCGCCTGCAGGCCGTGTCCGAGCTCACCGGACGCAGGCTGTGGATCAGCGCCTCCGAAGGCGCGCTGCTGGGCAGCGGCACGTTCTACTCCACCGCGGCGGTCGTCTACGGGCGCGTGTTCCTCGGCAACACCGATGGGCGCATGTACGCCTACGATGCCGCCACCGGAGCGCTCGACTGGGCCGTGCAGACCGGCGACTACGTGTACTCCTCGCCAGCCGTCGCCAACGCCCCGGGGCTCGGACCGACCGTGTACTTCGGCTCCTACAACGGCACCTTCTACGCGCTGAACGCCCGCTCCGGCCAGATCGAGTGGAGCTTTCAGCCCGGCGGATGGATCTCCGGCTCACCCACGATCGTCGGTCGCATCGTGTACTTCGCGGACCTCGGCCTGCACCGCACCTACGGCCTGGGCATCTCCACCGGCCGCCAGCTGTTCGAGAAGAACACCGGCTCGTTCGATCCTGTCATCAGCGACGGCACCGACATGTACCTCACCGGGGTCACCAGCCTGTACGCGCTCGCGCCCAGGTAGGCGACGCCTCCCACCATCGGCAGCCGGCGAAGTGGCCGGCGCCGCCGCTAGCTAGCCGGAAGTTTTCGCCGCGGCTAGCGCAGCGCGCGCGCGAGCAGGTTGCGCGTCATCCGCACCACCCGCGGGTCCGGCGCCCGCGGCGCGTCCGGCGAGGCCTGCGGCACGGGTGAGAGCGCGTACATCCAACCGAGCGTCCCCGTCGCGAACACCAGCGCGCCCGAGGGCGCCGTGTAGAGCGTCGTGTCCGCCGCTTCCCCTCTGACCGGCGAGGGCTCGTCCTCGCTCTGGCACGGCACCGTGCCGGACCCGATGGTCAGCGTGCCCGCCGGGGCCGCCGCCGTGCGTTCGTCGAGCTCGTAGCCCACGATCCCGGGGATGCTCGTGTCCGCCGTGATGCCCGTCCCCGCGAACAGCCACCCTGGCTGCAGGCTCGGGGACGGCGTCCAGGAGTAGTAGTCGTAGATAGGAGGACCGCTCACGGGGATTCGGGGCGTGATGCAGCCGTTGTATGCGCTGCCGGTCAACGGCGCGCCGCCCTGTGGGAACAGGCCTGTCGCGTCGGCCTGATCCGGATCACGTTCCACGAACTCCTTGTACGCGACGATCCTGTGATCGGGCTCGCCGGCCTGACTGGAGGCGGCGGTGGCCGGCGCGAAGCGCACCCGCCAGGCCATCGTGTCGGAGCTGATGAACAGCAGGCTCGTCCCGCGTTCGCGCGCGGCCGCGAACGCGCGCTCGTCACGCTGTGACCAGTACTCGGAGTGCCCCACGTCCATCAGCGCCCGCGGGGCGGCAGGCCCCAAAACCTGCGCGGGATCGCCGTCGATGGACTCGATCGTGGTGTAGCCAACCGGGTAGCCGTAGCGCTCCAGGAAGCGCACCATGGCCACGTCGCGGATGAAGAACTGCCCGGCGCCGGTCTGGGTTTCGTACGGGCGGTCGTACGACACTTCCACGCCCTGGGTGGTGCCCGTCACGCCGACCAGCTTGCTGCCGCCCGGGTACAGGTCGTCACCGCCCCACGCGTTGTACGCCTCGTAGCTGGCCGTTGGTATCTCCACCAGCAGCGGCGGCGGCTTGGCCGCGCGCAGCACGAAAAGGCAGTCGCTTTCCGCGCCTGTGGACGCGCGCAGCTTGACGATGTACACGCCGCTGGCAAGCGCGCCGGGGATGGGGAAGCTGAGCGTGGCGTGCCAGTCGCACTCCGTGAGGCCGGTCGTGTGGCGGTGCGTGCAGGGCGGCTGGGGACGCACCGGCAGCGGCTCGCTCCGCAGCACCAGCCGGCCCCCCAACCCGCCGTACCAGCCCATGCGGTACACGCCCACCGTCACCGTGCGCGCGCCCGGCGCCTCCACGTACACGCGCTGCACTTCGCCGGGCGCGATCGCCTGCTGGGCGACATAGCCGGCGACCGCCCCATGCGCTTCGCCGCCGAGCTCGTAGGAGGGACCGGGGAGCCGCCACGCGGTGGTGCCGCGCGCGCGGTTCTCCGCGGCGATCGACGGCGGCGCGCCTTGCGTGCGCACCAGCCAGCGGTACGCCGGGGATCCCGCGGTTGCGGAGGACGAGGAGCGCACCGTCGCGGCGGAGGAGGAGCGCACAGTCGTGGAGGACGAGACGCGCGCGCCGGCAGAGCGCGCTGCAGCGCTCCCCCCCGACCGGCCCCCCGACCGGCCCCCCGAACCGCATCCCGCCGCCAGCCCGAGGCAGGCGAGGCCGGCGAGCAGCACGCCCGCCGCTCTCACACCCGCCGCTCTCACGCCGGCCCGCGTCAACGCCCGCAGACTACAGCCTGCTCACTTCGGGGGACCGCCGGCGCACGAGCCGCCCGCACCGAGCGCCCGCGACAGCGAGAAGCGGGCTGTGATCACGGCCGGGCCGGGTGCGCGCAGGCTCACCTGCGTCCACCCGCCGGGCGCCCGCGCCACGCACCCCGCTCCGCGCGTGAGCGTCCAGTAGCGGGTGAAGTGCACGCGCACCACGAACCGCCCTGCGCGGCGCGCGCGCAGCGCGAACGAGTCGTGCCCCAGCGCGGTCATGCGACCTGGGCCGCTGGCGAGCGGCGTGGGCGAGCGCACGCGGAACACGCGCCAGTGCGCGCTCGCGAACACCTCCCGCAGGTACGGCAGCCCGCGTGAGATGAGACGCCCCTCCTGGGCGCTCGAGGGATCGAGCGCGGCGTCTGGAAGGGCCACGTAGGAGACCGCCTGTTCGCGCAGCCAGCGCTCGTAGCTGCCCGCGGTCAGCCCGGGCGAGAGCAGCACGCCGTTGTAGCGCTCTTCCAGCTGCTTCTCCCAGCCGCGCGCGAGCGACACGTCCGGCGCGAGCAGCGCAGCCTCCCAATGCGAGCGCGTGAGCGGCACCTCCACGCGCACCGGTCCTCCGCTCGATGCCGCCGTCCTGGCCAGAAAGCGCTCGAGCGGCGCGTAGTAGGCGGCGCTCGTCGCCGGGCTGCCGGCCACCGCCAGCGTTTCGCGCACCGGCCCCCACGCCACCCACACGCCGATCACGCACAGCGCGAGCGCAGTCGCCGCGTTCCAGCGCGCCGCGCGCACACACAGCAGCAGCGGGCCGGCGAGCAGCACCGCGTAGCGCTCGACGTTGCTGCCGATCGGCGAGCGCACGAGCAGGCAGGCAACGCACGCGAGCACGTACACGTACGCCCCCAGCCGCAGCAGGCGCGCCTCCGCGGGCAGCGCCCACAGGAACGCCGCCATCACGAGCATGGTCGCGGCGAACGACAGGATCGGGTA
>JASHYF010000097.1 GCA_030043235.1 Solirubrobacteraceae bacterium
GTCCGTGCCCAGCAGCATCTTGCCGCCGTTGGGCAGCAGCGACACGGAGGTGTGGATCGGCAGCGCGCGCCCCGTGCTCTTGAACGCCGCGCGCGCCCCGAACACGGCGGCCTTCACCTCGAGGATGTCCTGCGCGGTCTCGATGATCAGGAGGTCCGCGCCGCCGCCGATCAGCCCTTCGGCCTGCTCGGTGAACACCTCCACGAGCTCGCCGAAGCGGATCTGCCCGAGCGCGGGGTCCTCGGAGGCGGGCAGGTAGCCGGTCGGGCCGATGGAGCCTGCCACGTAGCGCTGGGAGCCGGCGGCCTTGCGCGCGATCTCCGCCGCCTTGGTGTTGATCTCGAGCGTGCAGTCCGCGAGGCCCCACTCGCCGAGCTTCAGGCGCGAGCCCTGGAAGGTGTCCGTCTCGACCACTTCCGCGCCGGCGTCGAGCATCGAGGCGTGCACGCCCTCGATCACGTCGGGGCGGTTGAGCACGAGCGCCTCGTGGCACCTGCCCGCGAGGCCGCCGTAGTCCTCGCTCGACAGATCGAACTGCTCGAGCGTCGCGCCCATGCCGCCGTCGTAGATCACGACGCGCTCGTGGATTGCTTTCAGGAAATCGCGCTCGGACATTGCAGTCAATGCTAGTCAGCGGATGCGGCATCGCAGTTACCGCCATGGCAAAGGCTGTATAACGATCGCTATACGGGCTTGGAAGAGTGTAAAACAAAGGTCCGCCATCTTGGGCATTACAATGCATGCATGCGCACGACTATCGAGCTCTCCGAGCCGATCTACAGGCGCCTGAAGTCCGAGGCGGTGGAGCGCGGCATCCGCGGCTTCTCGCCGATCGTCGAGGAAGCGCTGGCCGAGCACTTCCAGTCCGACCGCGAGCGCCAGAAGCGGATCGAGGCGATCAAGGGCGCGGAGGGCGCGTGGCGCGACATGGACGTCGAGCAGTGGGAACGTGACGTCAAAGATGCGTGGGCGACTTGGCGACTGCCCCGGTCGTAGACTCCGACGTCCTCATCGACTACCTGCGCGGCACGGGGCCTGGGTGGGTCTTCGTGCGGCGAGTCCGAGAGACGCTCGATTTCAGGATCACCGCCGTAAGCGCCTTCGAGCTGGCGCTCGGCGGCGACTACGCGTACGACCCCGCTCCCACCGATGCGCTCCTGGCTGCACCCGTGCTCACGCTCACCAAGGAGGCGGCCCTGCGCGGAGGGGCGCTCCTGCGTGAGTTGCGCGCCGCCGGACAGGGGATCGACGTGCGCGACGCGATGCAGGCAGGCATCTGCCTGGAGGCGAACGCGCCGCTCGTCACCCGCAACATCCGCCACTTCGCCAGAGTGCCGGGACTCGAGGTGAGCGAGCCCGACCGCTGGCCTGCGGCTCGCTCCCGACGTCGAGAGCAAGCCGGGCGCACCTTTCGGGCGGGGTGATCTGCCCGAAGCGAACGGCACAGACGCTCCCCCTCGGGCCGCAGACATCGTTCACGCGTCGAACATTTCCGGGTCCTCGCGCGCGAGGGCTCACACTGCCGGGCGACCCCCGAACGGGGCCGCTCGCGAAAGGTGAAAGCGCCTACCGAGACGGCCCCCCGGGGGCACTAGGGACCGGCTCGACCGGAACCAGGCCACGCAGGGCTAAAGCACTAGGAAGGATTAACGATGACGCCTGATTTTCTACTCGAGGCACCTGTTGCGGAGCAGGTGCAGCGCACACTGGAGGTGTGGGAGGGGGAGCTGCCGTGGGAGACGGTCGCGGATGAGATGCGGATCAGCCGCGGTGTGGAGTCCCGCCAGGCGCTGGTGGCGGTGGTCGGTCTCGGTTACGCCGGCCTGCCCAGCGCGCTGGCGCTTCGCCGCGCTGGCCTGCGCGTCGTGGGCATAGACAGCTCTCCGGACAGGCTGCACGACATTCGCAACGGGCGCGCCGAGACGCTGGACGTGCCGCGCGAGGATCTGCGCGAGCGGCTGCGCGACGAGGGCTTCACTGTCACCGACAGGATCGAGGAGGTCGCGGCGGCCGACTCGGTGCTGATCTGCGTGCCGGCGATCCTGGATGCGCATCGGCGCCCCAGCCTGGAGGCGCTGAGGGGCGCCTGCGCGGCGGTCGTGCAACACGCGCGGGCTGGACAGACGATCGTGTTGACGTCCACCAGCTACGTCGGCAGCACGCGCGAGCTGCTGGTGGAGCCGCTCGCGCAGCGCGGCCTGCGCGCCGGCGAGGACGTGTTCGTGGCGTTCTCGCCCGAGCGCGTGGACCCCGGCGTGCCCGAGCACGAGCCGCTGCTGACCCCGCGGGTGGTGGGCGCCGTGAGCGAGGGGTGCTTCGGGCACGCCTCGGAGCTGCTGCGAGGAATCTGTCACAGCCTGCACCGCGTCAGCTCGCCGGAGGCCGCGGAGATGGTCAAGCTGTACGAGAGCACCTTCCGCGCGGTCAACGTCGGCCTCGCGTTCGAGATGGCGGATGCCTGCCGGATGCACGAGCTCGACCCGCTCGAGGTCACCGGCGCGGCCGCCAGCAAGCCGTTCGGCTTCGTCGCGCACTACCCCTCCGCGGGCGCCGGCGGCCACGCTGTCGGCGTGGACCCCTACTACCTGCTGCATCCGCTGCGCGAGCGTGGGCGCCCGGCGGCGCTCGCCGAGGAGGCGATGCGCACGCTCGCCGCCCGGCCCGGGCGCGTGGCGATGCGCGCGCACGAGCTGCTGCTGCGCTCGGGCCAGCGCCTGCGCGACGCCCGCGTGCTGGTGGTCGGCGCGTCGCATGAGCCGGGTGTCGCCGACACTTCCGGCTCGCCGGCAGTCGAGATCATCTCGTGGCTGGCCGCCGAAGGCGTGCAGGTCTCATACCACGACCCGCTCGTCCCGGTGCTGCACATCGACGAGGAGGACATGTACAGCACCGACCCGGACCCCCGCCGCGATGCC
>JASHYF010000098.1 GCA_030043235.1 Solirubrobacteraceae bacterium
CGGTGGTGCTGAGACCCTCGTAGCCACGCTCGGCGACCAGCTCTCGCGCGACGCGCACGATGCGCTGGCGCGTGGCGGCGCTGCGCTCCAGGCCTGAGCTCGTGTGGGTCTGCGCGCTCATCGCTCTTCTGCTAGCTTACCGACAGGCGGCCTGTCGGTTTCTATGTTTGTCGGCTTTGAAAGGGGAGTCATGAATACGTACGTGATCTTGCGGCGGGGCGCGTGGGCGTCGGCGGATGAGCTCGGCGAAGCGGCCGCCCGCTCGAAAGCGGTGGGCGACGAGCAGATGCCGGACGACGTCCGCTGGATTCGCAGCTATGTGCTGGAGGAGGACGACGGCCGCGTGGGCACGGTGTGCATCTACGAGGCGAGCGGTCCGGAGGCGATCCGCGAGCACGCCGCGCGCGCGGACCTGGCGGCCGACGAGATCATCCGCGTCGCCGACACGGTGGTGGTGCGGCCCGACCCGGCCCCCGCGCCCGCGAGCTGAGCAGCCTGGCCGGGTCAGCCGAGCCGGCGGTTGTCGGTAGGCTCCCGTGGACGACGAGCGAGAGACAGGTGGGAGGAGCGGATGCCGGGCGTTGAGACCGTGCAGGGGCCAGTCGACGCGCGCGAGCTGGGGTGCACCCTCGTGCACGAGCACGTGCGCTTCCGCGACGAGGCGGTGGCGGCCGAGTGGCCGGAGCGCTACGACGAGCAGGCGGAGCTGGACGCCGCGCTGGAGGCGGTCGGCGCGGCGAAGGAGCGCGGCGTGCAGACGATCGTCGACCCCACGGCGATGTTCGGCGGGCGCGACGTGCGCTTCATGCGGCGCGTGGCCGAGCGGAGCGGCGTGCGCATCGTGGCGTGCACGGGCATCTACAGCTACGACTATCTCCCCCACTACTTCGCGAACCGCGACGTGGACGCGATGGCCGAGCACTTCGTGGCGGACATCGAAGGCGGCATCCAGGGCACGGACGTGAAGGCGGCGTTCCTGAAGTGCGCCGCGGACGCGGCGGGGGTGACCGAGAACGTGGAGAAGATCCACCGCGCGGTCGCGCGCGCGAGCGTGCAGACGGGCACGCCGATCATGGCCCACTCGATGCCCGCGATGGCGACCGGGCCGCGCCAGGTGGAGATCTTCAGGGAGGAGGGCGTGGACATGGCGCGCGTGCAGATCGCCCACTGCGGCGACAGCGATGACGTGGGCTACATCGAGGGCCTGATCGACACGGGCGTGTACGTGGGCCTCGACCGCTACGGCCTGGAGATGTTCCTGCCGATCGACAGGCGCAACGCGACCGCCGCGGAGCTGCTGCGCCGCGGGCACGCGGAGCGGCTGATGGTCTCGCAGGACTTCTGCGCGACGATCGACTGGTTTCCGCCCGAGGCGGCGGGCGCGTTCGAAGCGAGCGGCGCGATCCGCAACTGGTCGATGACGCTCGTGTTCGACGAGGTCGTGCCGGCGCTGCGCGAGCAGGGCGTGATGGACGACGCTGCCTTCGAGACGATCTTCGTGGAGAACCCCGCGCGCTGGCTCACCGCCTGAGCGGGGCAGGCGTGCGGGCCCCGGGCTTGCGGGCGAGCTCAGAGCTCGGCCGAGGGCACGCGCGCGGGACAGCCGCGCTCAAAGGTCGTGCAGTCGAGCGCGAGCGCGTGCGCGCGAATCGGCGGGTGCGCTGGCAGGTGGGCCGGGAGCTCGCAAGTCTGCGTGCCCATGTCTCCGAACGGGCACAGCCAGCCGTCGTAGGTGAAGTACGAGCCGGCTTCGCTGCTGCCGAGGTGCTGCTTGCCGCGCAGGTGCATCACCGCGTCGAGGACCTTGACGGCCGTCGCGCACGAGGCGTCGCCCTTCACATACACGCGCCACTTTTCCGCCTGCCCGTGGGATGTGTAGGGCACGCTGGCGTGGACGTAGCCGCAGCTCGGCACGCTGGACGTCGCCGCGTTCGCCACGGCGCGGCCGGCCGCAGGTGCGCCCCCGGCCGTCGTGGCGCCTGCGCGCGCGGACGCGCCCGCCGTCACGAGCGCGACCAGAGCCGCGCACGCCGCCGGCAGGATCCCCACCCGTGCCATCGTCGCCGATCGTAGTGGAACCGCGCTCGGTGCGACCACCCTCGAAACGCGCTTTGCCGTGTTCGCCGAGCCGGGCGTCCAGATGCCCCTGGATAGACTGCCGGGATCACGCAGATGGAGCCCTCACAGGAGCCGTATCGTCAGGGCGTGTGCGGTGCGTCTTCGGGCGAGGCGCGGCGCGCATATTCGACTCGGCGATCCCTGGGCAGGGGGCTGCGGGTGGCGCAGGGCATACGTTGCGGGATCTGCGGCGGCGCGCTGGCGGTTGTGTATCCGGGAGTCGAGCGAGCGCCTTCGCCGGGCGAGCTGGCGCCGACCAGCCATCCCCTTGGCGAGCACGCGACGATCTTCAGATGCGCGGACTGCGCGACGTTGCAGCAGCCCTCGCTGCTCGAGGGGGATCTCACGGAGCTCTACCGTGAGATGCGCGACGAGGCCTATCTCGATGAGGAGCAGGGTCGTCGCGGCACCGCCCGCAGGCTGCTCTCGCTGGTCGGCGCGCATGCGCGCGGTCGCAGGCTGCTGGACGTGGGATGCGGGCATGGTCTTCTGCTGGACGAGGCCCGCAAGCTGGGCTTTGAGGCGGTTGGGCTGGAGCTGTCCGCCGCGGGAGCGGCGTTTGGGCGTGAGCGCTACGGCCTGGACGTCCGCGAGCAGACGCTGGACGAGCTGGATGAGGACGAGCGTTTCGACGTGATCACGCTCGTCGACGTCTTGGAGCACGTGTGCGATCCGTGCGCCACGATCGAGCGCTGCCACGAGCTGCTTTCGCCTGAGGGCGTGATGTGTGTGGTGACACCCGACCCGGCGTCTTTGACGGCGCGGATCGCCGGCCGGCGGTGGTGGTCGCTCGTCCCCGCTCACGCGTATCTGATTCCGCGCAAGACGCTGCTCGAGCTGCTGCTCGCCCGCGGCCTGCTCGTCGCCGCGGACGAGCCGTTCGTTCGCTCCTTCTCGCTCGCCTACTGGCTGGCCGGGCTCGTGGAGCGGGCGGGCGTCCTGTCCCCGTTTGCCAACAGGGCGCTCGCGGCGCTGTGCCGGCGCATCACGCTGTCGCTGTCGCTGGGCGACGAGCGCGTGATCGTCGCATGCAGGAGCGCGACGTTGCAACCGGCACGCCGGCTGGTGAAGGACAGAGGAGAGCGCTGCAAGGTGCATGTCGTGCTGCCTGCGTACGCGGCCGCCAGCACGATCGCGTTCGTCGCCGAGGCGCTTCCCGCCGGCGAGGCCGATCGCGCCCTTCTGGTGGACGATTGCAGCCCGGACCGCACCGCGTCGGTGGCCCTCAGGGAGGGCTTCGAGGTGATTCGCCATCCCACCAATCGAGGCTATGGCGCCAACCAGAAGACGTGCTACGTTCGGGCGGCGCTCGACGGGGCTGACATCGTGGTGATGGTGCATGCCGATCACCAATACGACCCCCGGCTCGTGGGCGACATGGTGAGACCGATCGCCGAGGGTCGCGCGGATGTGGTGATCGGATCGAGGCTGCTCGAGGACGAGGCGGTCGCCGGTGGCATGCCCCGCTGGAAGTGGCTGGGCAACCGCCTGCTGACGAGCGTCGAGAACTACGCCTTCAGGCGATCGCACTCCGAGTATCACACGGGCTATCGCGCTTTCTCGGTCGCGTTCCTTCGAGAGATCCCGTTCTTGCGCAACAGCGACGCGTTCGTGTTCGATCAGGAGATCTTCGCGCAGATCGTCAGGTGGGGGGCAAGAGTGGAGGAGATCGCGATCCCCACCCGGTATTTCCTGGAGGCCTCGAGCGTGTCCTTCGCCGAGAGCGTGCAGTACGGCCTGCAGACCCTGTGGGTGCTGGCGCGCTTTCGCATCGACGAGAGAGCGCACCGCTGGCCCCTGCTACGCCATCCCGCGGCCACGATCGATTTGATCCCCGCCCGTCCGGGCGCTGGTGCTGGCGAGGACATCCCCCTCCTGCTGCGCCGGTGAACCCCAACGCAGCAGCTCCGGCCCCTCGGCGCCGGGCTCGCCGGCCTTGTTGACCGCGGGGTTGGCCGGCCGTGCGGACAGGCGCGAGGCGGGCAGCGCGCCGCACAGCGCGAGCGCGTCCTCCGCGCCGAGCCGCGCATCGAGCCACGCCTGCTGGGCGGCGCGGTCGGCGAGGATCACCGGCATGCGGTCGTGGATCGCGGCCGCGACGCGGTTGGGCGCGGCGTCGCAGGTGAGCAGCGCCACGCTCGTCACCCACTCGCCCTCGATCTTCGCGGGCGTCCACACGGCGGCGAAGGCGAACGGCACGCCGCCGTCGACCTGGAAGTAGAAGGGCTGGCGGGGCTCGCCGCGCCTCTCCGGTTTCAGCCACTCGAAGTAGCCGTCCGCCACCTGCAGGGCGCGGCGCGAGGCCTTGGGGATCAGGGCGCGATAGGCGGGCGTGCTCGCCACCGTCTCCATGCGCGCGTTGATCATCTTCGCCGCGCCTTTGAGGTCGTGCGCCCACGGCGGCACGAGGCCCCAGCGCAGCAGGCGCGCCTCTGCCTGGCCCTTGGGCGAGACGATCGCGAGCACCTCTTCGGTGGGGGCGATGTTGAAGCGCCGCGTCCCGGCCGCGCTGGCGATCGGGACCCCGAAGCGGTCGTTCAGTTCTTCCGGCCCGGCCGTGTTGGTGTAGCGCCCGCACATGCGTCCGAGCATAGGCGCAGCCAGGCCGTCGCCGGGCGGCTACCGGCCTCTCGCGAGTTGCGCATCGGCGCCCTTCCAGCCGGCCGCGTCGAGCCTGTAGAGGACGTGCGGGGAGAGCCGATGGCTCTGGGCGATGCTGGGATGCAGAAAGTCCTCCGCGGGGCTGTGCGTCATGCCCAGCCGCTCCATCAGGCGGCGCGAGCGCGTGTTGATGGCGGCTGTGTATGCGACGAGGCGCTCCAGGCGCAGCCGCTGGAACGCGAACGCTACCGACGCGCTGGCCGCCTCGGCGGCTATGCCGCGTCCCCAGCAGTCCCGCGCGAGGCGCCAGCCAAGCTCGACCGCGGGCCTGAACGCCACGTCGATCTCCACGGGCAAGAGTCCCACGCAGCCGGCGAGCGGCCGCTCGCCGGCTATCTCGACAGCCCACAGGCCGTAGCCGTGCTCGCGAAAGCCCGCCTCGAAGCGCTCGATCAGCGCGTCGCTGCTCGCCCGCGAGAGCGTCGCCGGGTAGTGCTCCATGACCTGCGGGTCGGCGTTGATGACGGCGAACGGCTCGCGGTCGCTCTCGCGCCAGCGGCGCAGCAGGAGCCGCTCGGTGCGCAGCCTTGGCTCGCCGTTCATGGGCGGGCGAGCACGGTGGCGGTTCGCGGGGGCTGTCCGGCTCGCGGCTGACTACGCCGCGAGCCGGACAGGGAGCAGCTTGAGCTGATTGATGAAGGGGGATTCCACGTAGGCGGGGATGCCTGCAAGCTGCATGTGGGGGTAGCGCGCGAGCGTCTCCTCGAGCATCACCTTGAGCTCGAGGCGGGCGAGCGCGGTGCCGAGGCAGAAGTGGCGCCCGCCGGCCCCGAAGGCCTGGTGCTCGGGGTTACGCAGCACGTCGAAGCGGTCGGGGTCCTCGTAGCGCGTCTCGTCGCGGTTGGAGGACACGTACCACATCACCACCTTCTCGCCCTCGCGGATCTGGCGGCCGTGCAGTTCCGTGTCGCGCGTGGCGGTGCGCCGGAAGTGGGCGAACGCGGGGAACATGCGCAGCGCCTCCTCGACCGCGCCGGGGATGAGCGTGGGATCGTCGAGCAGCAGCTGGCGCTGGTCGGGGTTTTCGATGAGCGCGCGCATGCACGAGCTGTAGGTCGCCTTGGTGGAGTCGTTGCCGGCGGCGACGAGCAGGAAGAAGCCCATCACGATCTCCGGCTCCTCGAGCTTCTGCCCGTCCACCTCGGCGTGCACGAGCACGCTGGTGAGGTCGTCGGTGGGGTGCTCGCGCCGCGCGGCGATCAGGCGCCGGCAGCGCTCGAAGATCTCGGGGATGTCCTTGTCGCGTACGTCGTCGATCCCGCCGGGGTTCATCTCGGCGTCGCCGGCGGCGAGCGTGGAGTTCATCAGCCGCGCCCAGATCGCGTCGTCCTCCTCGGGGATGCCCATGAAGCTGCCGATCACGCGCGAGACGATCGGCTGGGCGACGTCGTTGACGAGCTCGCACCTGGTGCGCCCGCCGAGGCGGTCGAGCCTGCGGGTGAC
>JASHYF010000099.1 GCA_030043235.1 Solirubrobacteraceae bacterium
ATGGGCGGCGCCCAGTTCGCGCTCCCCGGCGCCGTCGAGCGGTTGCGCGCCGGTCCGTCGTCGATCGGGCCGGCGCGGGCAGGTGGCCGCGGGGACGGCGCTGGGAGCGGTGCAGGTCCACAGGGCGTGCGCACGCTCGTGCTCGCCGCCGCGGATCCCGCCCAGCCCTATGGCGGCGCGCTGCCATGGCCGAAGCGCGAACGAACGCCCGCGGCGCCGGGAGTGGCCGCGCCCGCCAGTCGTCCCGCGCGCGTCGCCGGCGCGTACGTCGTGCTCGTCAACGACGAGCCGGCGTTGTACGTCGAGCGTGGTGGCCGCGGTCTCCTCACGCTCGCCGGCGCTTCAGGCGAGGCAGGCGTCGGGGCTGGCGCTCGGCATGACGCCTTGCGCGAGGCGCTGGTGGCGCTCTCGCGCGCGGTGCGCGCGGGACAGGTCGGCAAGCTCGCGCTCGAGCGCATCGACGGCGAGCCCGCGATCGCGTCGAGTCTCGCCGGGGTGCTCGTCGAGCTGGGCTTCCACCCCGGTCCGCGCCGCCTGACGCTCAGTGCGTGAAGTTTGTCCGTGCCTGGGGTTTACCGAACGCTGGAACGGGCAGACTCGCGGCCATGTTCAACAAGGCGAAATCTAGGTGCCAGCCGTCTAGGCTCAGCATGCCGAATCGCATTGTCTGTCGGACGGTTGAGCCTGTCAGAGACACGGGTGGAATCGTTCGCCGAGCCTTGTTATTAAAGCGGTCGCGAAAGCTTGACGGAGGGAGTCGGTTTGGTCTACCTTGTGAAACGGTGGGGATGAGCAGAACCGGGAGCCCAATCGCACCGCTGTACCGCAGGCTGCCACACGGACCCAGCGGCATGGGCCGGGACGAGGTAGCGCGCAACCAGCGGGCTCGCCTGTACGGCGCGATGATCGAGTCCGTCTCCCAGCGCGGCTACAAGGCGACGACGGTCGCGCACGCGATTGGCTTGGCGGGCGTCTCGCGCCGCGCCTTCTACGAACTGTTCTCCAACAAGGAGCAGTGCTTCCTGGCCACCTACGACATCGTCGTCGCGCGCTCGCGCAAGCTCGTGCTCGATGCCTGGACGGCCGAGCACGGGTGGGCCAACCGCCTGCACGCCGGCTGCAAGGCGCTGCTCGACGACGTCGCCGAGTCGCCCAATGGACCGCGGCTCGTGCTCGTCGACGCGCTCGGCATCGGGCCGAAGGCCAGGGAGCGCATGCTGCTCGCCGGCTGTACCTTCGAGCGCTTGGTGGTCGGCGCCTTTCAGAGGGCGCCCGACGGGGTCGGCCTGTCGCGGCTGACCGTGCGCGGGATCGTCGGCGGCGTGCGCCATGCCGTGTTCACGCGCATGCTCGACGGCCGCGAGCGCGAGCTGTACACGCTGACCGACGAAGTGCTCGACTGGATCGAGTCCTACCGCACCCCCGCAGTCGCGCGGCTCGGCGTGCCCGCCACGGGTGCGCCCGGGCGCCAGCCGCCCACACCCGCCGCGTTCCTCGCGCGCGACGACAGGCGCGCGCGGGTGCTCGGCTCGGTCGTCCACCTCACGCTCGACGAAGGCTACTCGCGGCTCACCGACCCGCAGATCGCGCAGTTCGCGGGCGTCTCCACAGAGGCCTTCCACAAACAGTTCCCCAGCAAGGAGGAGTGCTTCCTCACGGCGCTCGACGAATTCGTCGTGGAAGCGCTCGACACGGTCACGCCCAGTTTCGAGGGGGCGGTCAACTGGCCGGAAGGCGTCTACCGGGCGATGGCCGCCTTCGTCCAGTACCTGCTCGACCACGAGGCGCTGCTGCGGATCGCGTTCATCAACGTGTTCGAGGTCGGCCCGGCGATGGTCGGGCGGATGACGCGCTCGGTGGAGGAGCTCACCGCCCTTCTCACGAAGCATGGTCCCGAGCCGCGCCGCGGGCCCGCGATCGCGATCGAGGCGATCACCGGCGCCCTGTGGGCGATCATCGCCGCGTACGTCTCAAACGGCCGCGCCGCGCGGCTGGCGTGCGCCGTCGACCATCTCACGTTCACGGTGCTCGCGCCGTTCATCGGGCCGAAGGACGCGATCATCGCGATCCAGGCCGCGCGCAAACCGCTGCGCTCCGTCTGATCGCGCCCGCGGCAGCCCGTGCACCGGGTGCGCCGCCGCTCCCACACCGACTCTGCGATCGTGAGCGCCGATGATCGAGTCATCGCCGAGGCGCCCGCGCCGCGTCGGTCACAAGGGCGCCGCGCACATCGAGCCGGGCAACACGCTCGCGAGCTTCGACGCGGCGCTGGCGCACGACATCGACATGATCGAGCTCGACGTGCTCAGCGAGCAGCCCGCCGGCGGCGGGCGCCTGCTCGTCGCCCACGACTACGAGGATCTCCGCTCGCGTTCGCCGCTCACGCTCGAGCAGGCGCTCGACCACCTCGCGGGGCCGCGCTTCTCGGCGATAGAGCTCGACGTCGACGTGAAGCTCCCCGGCTACGAGCTGCGCGTGCTGGACGCGCTGCGCGAGCGCGAGCTCGTGCCGCGCACGCTCGTCAGCGGCATGTTCCCCGCCGCCCTCGCGCAGATACGCGCCGCCGAGCCGGCGCTGCGCCTCGGCTGGTCGGTGCCGCGCGTGCGCCGCGACTACACCACCGACATGCTCATCGCGATCCCCGCGCTGGCGATGCTCACCGGCTACCGCGCCGCGCTCCCGCGCCGCGCCCGCACGGCCCTGTGCGAAGGCCGCTTCGACGCGATCATGGCGCACTGGCGCGTGGTCACACGCGCGCTCGTGCGCGCCGTCGCCGAGGGCGGCGGCGAGCTGTACGCGTGGACGGTCGACGACGCGCGCATGATCGAGCGCCTCAGCGACATGGGCGTCGACGGCATCATCACCAACGACCCGCGGCTGTTCAGCTCGAGCAGCGATCAGGGCAGCCCCGACTGACGGTTGAACTAGATACTACAAAGACATCGTAGTACAAGAGTCATGTAGTACATTGAGCATGTAGTACAAGATTCTTGTAGTATATACTTCCATGTCAGACGCAGGCTTGGTCGACCGCGAGCAGGAGCTGGCGGCGCTCCGTACGGCACGCGCAGCTGCTGCGGCCGGCGCTCCGCAGCTGGTGGTGGTCTGGGGCAGGCGCCGGGTCGGCAAGACGTTCCTGCTGTCCCACTTCGCAGCCGAGGAGAGGGCCGTCTTCTTCGGTGCGACTCAGCAGGCCGAGGCGGTCGAGCTGGGACGGCTCCTCGACGCCGTACGCCGAGGTGCGGGCGATCGCGCCGCAGATCTGGCCGGAGGTGGGTTCGCGAGCTGGGAGGCCGCCCTGCGCTTCCTCGCAGCGCTCGCCGCCGAGCGCCCGCTGACCGTGATTCTCGACGAGGTGCCCTATCTCACCGCCTCCACCCCGGGATTCGCGAGCGTGGTGCAGGCTGTCTGGGACCATGTCGCCCAAGGTACGCCGCTCACGCTTGTGCTGTGCGGCTCGGCGATCGCGACGATGGAGGCGATGATCGGCGCGGGCGGCGCGTTGAGGGGCCGGCCCACGCTCACGCTGAGGCTCTCGCCGCTCGAACCCACACAGGCGCGCTCTTTCCTGCCAAGCATGGAGCCCGCCGCGTTTCTGGAGGCCTACGCCGCCTGCGGCGGGTACCCGCTGCACCTGAAGGCCTGGGATCCCGCTCGCTCCACAGAAGCAAACCTCCTGCGTCTGGCCGGCGCTCCGGGGGGGATCCTGCTCGAGGACGCCGGATCGATTCTCGCCGAGGAGCTCACGCACGCTGGCGGCTACACACGCGTGCTCGCCGCGATCGGGCGAGGACGGACGCGCTTCGCCGAGATCGCCGCCGAGAGCGCCCAGCGTGTCGAGCATCCGTTGGAGGTCCTGATCCGCGCTGGTCTCGTCAGAAGGGCGCTGCCGATCGGAGCGCCGCGGGGTGCGCGCGCCAGCTACGAGCTCGCAGATGCGTATCTCGCGTTCTGGTTCGGCGTGCTCTACTCGGACATCCCGCAGATCGAAGCCGGCCAGGGAAGCGCGGTGGTAAGTCGCAAGAGCCCCTCATGGCAGCGGCACCTCGGTGCGGTGTTCGAGGACGCAGCGAGGGCGCACGCCAGAAGACTCATCGCGAGCGGGGAGCTGCCCGGAGACTTGGTCGTGGACCGCTGGTGGGCCGCAAGCGGGGAGCCATGTGAGATCGACGCGCTCGGCCTGCGCCGGACGCAGGCGGTGTTGTTTGGCGAGGCCCGTTGGCAGTCGCGCCCGCTGGACCTGCATGACCTTGCCCAGCTGCAGCGCAAGGTCAGCCGCGTGCCGCGAGCGGTTGAGCTGCCGATCTTCGTCCTGTGGGGCCGCGGCGGCGTCGCGCAGGGCATCCGCTCCGATCGCGTGCTCGGCTTCGAGCCGAAGGACATGATCGGCTGAGAGTCGCCGTCAGCCGATGACGCACGTGGCCGCGCTGTAGCTCGCCGGGTCGGCCCCCGCGAGGCTCTTGTGTCCCGCCGAGGTCGTCTCCGCGGCGGCGTACAGGACCGCGCTGCCCTTACGCCACTGGAAGTCCACGACGCCGCGGAACGTCACGGGAGGCTTGCCCTTCTTCACGGGCTTCAGGCCGAAGCTCCAGCCGCCCTGGCGTGGGGAGCCGCCCGCCCCGACCGCCACCCAGCCGGAGCTCGCGCCGCTCGCGAGGTCCATCCACAGCTTGCTCTTCGCCAGATACTGGAGGTGGAAGCTCATGTACATCTCCTCGCTTGTCCGGCCGTCGCCGGGCATCGAGCCGCGGATGCCCACGGTGTTGAGCTGGTTGGGCGGGCTGCACACGTCGATCGTCGCCCACAGTTCGCGCGAGTCAAGCAGCGCATGTTCGGCCGCGCTGGGCGTGCTGCCCGGCGAGCGCGCCGGGGCCGCCGGCGCCGTGGCGGCGAACGCGAGCACGGCAGCCGGCGCGGAGGCGATGAGCAGGCCGGCGAGCAGCGGTCGCCTGGGCAGCGGTCGCCTGGACGTGATCATCCCCCGACGATAGCGGCGCGTGGCCGCCTTTAGGCTGGGTTGCGACGCGCGGTTTGTGGTATCCCCTCAGACGATGGAGGCGGGGAGCACAACGGACGTGGTCGAGCTGCTCGGCCGGGTGCCGGTGTTCTCGGCGCTCGAGCCCCACGACCTCGAGCGGATCGCGCAGATGGCCGTTCCGCGGAGCTTTCAGCCGGGCGAGGCGGTTTTCCGCGAGGGCGACTCCAGCGACACCTGCTACGTGGTGCGCGAGGGCCACGCGCGCGCCGTTCGCAGCCACGGCGACGGGCGCACGATCACGCTCGCCACGTTCGGTCCGGGGGACTTCTTCGGGGAGCTCGCGATGTTCGAGGATGAGCGCCGCTCGGCCACCGTGGAGGCGATCGAGCCGACGAGCGTGATAGGGGTGCTTGGGCCGGACATGCGCCGGCTGATGGACGAGCGCCCGCAGATCGCCGCCCGCCTGGCGATCGCCCTCGGCAGGCGCCTGCGCGAGACCAACGAGCGGCTCTCGCGCCAGTCCTTCCAGACCGTGCAGAGCCGCGTCGCGGTCGTGCTCAGCGAGCTCGTGGCGCAGGAGATCGCCGCCGGCAGCGAGGGCGCGAACGTGCTCGTGCGCGCCACCCAGGCCGACCTCGCTCAGCTCGCCGGCTCCTCGCGCGAGTCCGCCAGCCGCTTCCTTGCGGTGCTCGAGCGCGCCGGGGTGATCTCCCAGGGCCGCGGGCGCCTCGTCGTGCACGACCCGAAAGCGCTGCAGCAGTATGTCTTCTGAGCCCAAGCGCACCCGCGCCAAAGCCAAGGCAACGGCGGGCAAGCGCAAAGCATCCGCCAGGCGCGGGCCGGCGGGATCCAAGTCACCGCCGCATGAGTTCTCCGCCGGCGGCGTTGTCGTGCGCGGCGATGAGCTCGTCGTGATCGTGCCCACGCGCCGCGCAGCCGACGGCTCGCGCGTGCTCGCGCTGCCCAAGGGCCACGTCGATCCCGGAGAGGCGCCGATCGACGCCGCCACGCGCGAGGTGCGCGAGGAGACGGGCGTGGTGGGCGAGCCGGTGTGCGAGCTGGGAGAGTCGCGCTACTGGTACCGGCGCGAGGGGCGCACGATCGGCAAGACCGTCGCCTTCTTCCTGTTCGAGTACGTGGACGGCGACACGATGGACCACGACGACGAGGTCGAGGAGGTGC
>JASHYF010000100.1 GCA_030043235.1 Solirubrobacteraceae bacterium
TGCTGCAGCTGCTCGTGAATGACGGCCCGCCCACCCGCCCGCCACAGCGCGGTGGAGCGCAATCGGTGGCCCACCCACCCGAGCGCCCAACGTACGCCGGCCCGGTCGGCCATCGCAACCTGGCGGTGGTCGGCGACGACGCACAATCGATCTACGGCTTCCGGCAGGCGGACATCCGCAACATCCTCGACTTCCAGGAGGACTTCCCTGACGCGCGGGTGGTGAAGCTCGAGCAGAACTACCGCTCCACGCACACGATCCTCGCCGCCGCCAACGCGGTCATCGCCAACAACCGCGGGGGCATCGCCAAGCGGCTGTGGAGCGAGCTCGGGCAGGGAGAGCAGATCGTGCTGCAGGCGTTCGAGGACGAGTACGCGGAGGCCCGCTATGTGGTGGGGGAGATCCAGCGGCTGCTCGACGAGGAGCAGATGGCGCGGGCGGAGATAGCGGTGCTGTATCGCATCAATGCGATGTCGCGGGCGATCGAGGAGACGCTGACACGCTCGAACATCGATTACCAGGTGATCGGCGCCACCAGGTTCTACGAGCGCGCGGAGATCAAGGACGCGATCGCGTACCTGTCGCTGCTGGCGAACCCGGCTGACTTGGTGAGCTTCACACGGGTGGTGAACTCCCCCCGCCGCGGCGTCGGACAGACCTCGCTGGCGCGGGTGCTCGCGCACGCCGACGCCCAGGCGCTCAGCGTGTGGGAGGCGGCCGCGCAGCCGGAGCAGGTGCCCGGCCTTGCCCCTGCCGCGGTGAAGGCGCTGCGGCGCTTCATGGACACGATGGCTGGGCTGCGCGAGAAGGCCGGGTTGCCGGCGCCACCCGGAGCAGGCGCCGGTGGCGCGGCGGCGAGCGAAGCGGGCGAGCCGCCGGCGCGACCGCGCCCGACGCCGGTGGGAGAGCTGCTGGAGGAGCTGCTCGTGCAGACGGGCTACCTGGAGGCGCTGGAGGCGGAGCGCACGATCGAGGCGCAGGGGCGGCTGGAGAACCTGGAGGAGCTGGTGGGGGGAGCCCGCGAGTTCGACGAGCGCGTCGACCGGGATCCCCACCCACCCGAGGGCACGCTCGACTCCTTCCTGCAGGAGGTGGCGTTGGTGGCGGACGCGGACACCCGCAGCGACGAGGGGCGGGTGACGCTGATGACGCTGCACAACGCCAAGGGCCTCGAGTACCCGGCGGTGTTCATCGCCGGCATGGAGGACGGGGTCTTCCCGCACTCGCGAGCGATCGACGAGGGGGGCCTGGAGGAGGAGCGTCGTCTCTTCTACGTGGGCATCACCCGCGCCATGCGCAGGCTGTGCCTGACCTACGCGCGCAAACGCGCTGTGTTCGGCGCGCGGAGCCCCGAGGGGCCGAGCCGTTTCCTGCGAGAGATCCCCGGCGAGCTGCTGGAGGAGGCTGTGCAGACAGCTTTCCGGCCGGGAGACTGGTCGGCTGGTGCCAGTCGGTACCGCTTGGCGGGGAGCAGTGGGCGTCGCGGCAACGGGCACATAACTTGGGCGCAGGCCGCTTCGCACCCCGAGCCGATCGTGGCGCGACGAGTGCGCGAGTCCAATTCAACGGTCAGCCAGTTCCACTTGGGTGACGACGTCGTCGACCCAAAGTTCGGCGACGGCGTCGTGGTCGGGCTGACGGGCGACGGCATAGTCGTACGCTTCGCCAGCGACGGGTCCGAGCGAACGCTGCTCAATGAGTTCCTGCGCGTAAGCCGCCGCTGAGCGTCCTCGGGTCGCGTCCCATCAGCCGGGGGCGTTGAGGTTGGGGGCGTAGCCTGCGCTTTGCCTGTAAACGGAGCGCGAGGGATGTAGGCTGTCTCGATCCTCCGGCGGCGGGGGCCGCGCTCGCGTTGCTCGTGGCGAGGCCGTCGAGAAGGGAGGCGGGAGATGGAGTTGCTGAGAGCCGTGACGTTTGGTCCGGACCGACGAGGGAGGTCGCGGTACAGGGTGCTCGGTGCACTCGGTGTGCTCGTCACGCTCGGCCTGGTGGTCGTGATGCTGGCAATCGGCGTGGCGCCGGCGGTAGCGAGCGGCTGTCCGACCAACCCCGCCCTCGAAGCTGAACCCGGGGTCGACTGGAGCGGCTGCAACCTTGCGCTCGCCAACCTGGAAGGCGCCGACCTGGAAGGCGCCAACCTCGAATCGGCCGACCTGGAGGGCGCCGACCTGGAGGGCGCCAGGCTGGTGCGCGCCAGACTGCTGGACGCCGACCTGGAAGGCGCCAACCTGACCGGCGCCAAGCTGCGTGCGGCCGACCTGGAAGGCGCGAACCTGACCGGCGACAACCTGAGTCCGGACGACCTGACCGGCGCCAACCTGGCCGGCGCCAACTTGGCCGGCGCCGAACTGCGTGGCGTACGGCTGGAAGACACAGACCTGGAAGACGCCAAACTGAGTGGCGCCCACCTGCCTGGCGTGGAATCGGGTGGGATTGTCGGGGCGCCGGCCTCTCTGCCGGAACACTGGACCCTCGTTCACGGCTACCTGGTTGGCCCCGGCACCAACCTGACCGGTGCCCACCTTGACGGCCTCGACTTGGAAGGCGCCGACCTGGAAGGCGCCGAACTGAGGGGCGCCGGGCTGGATGACGACAACCTGACCGGCGCCGACCTGGCAGGCGTCGACCTGGAATGGGAGTACTTCGAGGGACCGCTCGGCTCGCTGGGAGACTCCAACCTGACCGGCGCCGACCTGGAAGGCGCCAGCCTGAACAGCGCCGACCTGGAAGGCGCGAACCTGACCGGCGCCGACCTGCACGACACCCACCTGGGAACCATAAGCGAGGGGCCTGGCGCCAACCTGAGGGACGCCAACCTGACCGGCGCGGACCTGGAAGGCGCCGGCCTGACCGGCACCGACCTGTACGGCAAGTACGCGGAACGCGTCAACCTGGAAGGCGCCGACCTGGAAGGCGCCAAACTGAGCGGCGCCCAGTTGGGAGAGCTGGCCTCGGGTGGGATTGTGGGGATCCCGGCCTCTCTGCCGGAACCCTGGACGCTCGCTGAGGGCTACCTGATCGGCCCCGGCGCCTGGCTGGAACACAGCGACCTGGAGGGCGCCGACCTGGAAGGCGCCGACCTGGAAGACGCCGAGCTGGAAGGCGCCAAACTGGAAGGCGCCGACCTGGAAGGCGCGAGCCTGACCGGCGCGGACCTGCAGGACGCGACCCTGCAGGGCGCCAACCTGACCGGTGCCGACCTGGCGTATGTGGCGTCGGGTGGGATCGTGGGGGTCCCGGCCTCTCTGCCGGAACACTGGACCCTCGTCAAGGGCTACCTGATCGGCCCCCACGCCAGCCTGGAACGCGCCGACCTGGAAGGCGCCAACCTGAACGGCGCCGACCTGGAAGGCGCCGACCTGAGGTATGTGGCTTCGGGTGGGATTGTGGGGGTCCCGGCCTCTCTGCCGGAACACTGGACCCTCGTCAAGGGCTACCTGATCGGCCCCTACGCCAGCCTGGAACGCGCCGACCTGGAAGACGCGAACCTGAACGGCGCGGACCTGGAAGGCGCCGACCTGAGGGGCGCGCACCTGGTAAGCGCCGACCTTGCCGGCGCCGAGCTGTATGGCGCCGACCTGAGCGGCGCCGAGCTGGAAGACGCCGACCTTGCCGACGCCGAGCTGCATGGCGCCGAACTGCATGGCGCATACCTGCCCTACGGCAACCTGGAACGCGCCAGCCTGGAACGTGCCGACCTGGCGTATGTGGCGTCGGGTGGGATCGTGGGGGTCCCGGCCTCTCTGCCGGAACACTGGACCCTCGTCAAGGGCTACCTGATCGGCCCCCACGCCGACCTGGAACGCGCCGACCTGGAAGGCGCCAACCTGAACGGCGCCGACCTGGAAGGCGCCGACCTGAGGTATGTGGCTTCGGGTGGGATTGTGGGGGTCCCGGCCTCTCTGCCGGAACACTGGACCCTCGTCAAGGGCTACCTGATCGGCCCCTACGCCAGCCTGGAACGCGCCGACCT
>JASHYF010000101.1 GCA_030043235.1 Solirubrobacteraceae bacterium
CCCGCGGCGGGCGGCGGGACGGATGGTCGCCCTGCGGGGGCGATGCGGCGGGCATCGCGACATTCTCCCCGACTCCCGCGTGCGGCCCCACCGCTATCGTGAGTGTGAGGATCCGAAAATGAGCACGAGCCAGACCGCAGAGCCGACTGCAGCCCTCGCGCCTGCGCCCGACACGATCGAGCTGGACGTATTGGGGATGAGCTGCGGCTCGTGCGCGGCGCGCGTCCAGCGCGCGCTGGGCGGCCAAGCCGGGGTGAGCGAGGCGCGCGTCAACTATGCGACCGGTCGCGCGACCGTCGAGCTCGACCCAGGGCGCGTGGACCCCGAGCAGCTGATCGCGGCGGTGCGGCGCGCGGGCTACGACGCCGCGCCCGCGGCGTCGAGCGCGAGCGAGCAGGCGCACACGTTCGCGGCGCTCGAGCGCAGCGAGGCGCACGAGCAGGCCGACCTGCTGCGGCGCATCGCGCTTGCCGCGCCGCTGGCCACGGCGATCGCCGTGCTCACGTACGGGTGGCCGCACGATCAGACCGCCCGCTGGATCACGGCGGCGCTCGCGGTGCCCGTGCAGTTCTGGTGTGGAGCGCCGTTCCTGCGCTCGGCGTGGGCGCGCGCCCGCGCGCGCTCCACCAACATGGACACGCTGATCGCGCTGAGCACGCTCGCGAGCTTCGTGTACTCGACCGTGATGCTGCTGACCGCGGACACCGTGTACGAGCACGGCGTGCCCGTCGGCAAGTTCGACATGCCGCTGTGTTACGACATGGGCGCGATCATCGTCGCGGCGCTGCTGATCGCCCGCTGGTGCGAAGCCAAGGCGCGCAGCCGCTCGGGGCGGGCCGTGCGCGAGCTCGCGCGACTGGGAGCCACGCAGGCACGCCTGCTCGACTCCGGGGACCCCCAGGCGCCCGAGCGGCCGGTGGCGGTCGAGGACGTGCGTCGCGGCGATGTCTTCCGCGTGCGTCCGGGCGACAGGATCCCGGTCGACGGCATCGTCATCGACGGCGCCTCCGCGGTCGACGAGTCGATGCTCACGGGCGAGTCGCTGCCGGTGGAGAAGGAGGTGGGCGCGCTGGTGACCGGCGCGACGGTGAACGTGGACGGGGTGCTGCTGGCGCGCGCGACCGCCGTCGGCGCCGACACCGCGCTGTCGCACCTCGTGGCGCTGGTGGAGCGAGCGCAGGCCTCCAAGCCGGGGATCCAGCGCGTCGCCGACGACGTGGCGCGCGTGTTCGTGCCCGTGGTGCTGGTGGCGGCAGCGCTCACCGCGCTCGTGTGGGTGCTCACCGGAGAGGGCCTCGTGGGCATGTTCGCCTCGATGCACCTGCAGCGCGGCATGGACGCGACGATCTCCGTGCTGATCGTCGCGTGCCCGTGCGCGCTCGGTCTGGCCACGCCGGTGGCGATCCTCGTCGGCACCGGGCGCGGCGCCAACCTCGGGCTGCTGATCCGCAGCGCCGAGATCCTCGAGCGCAGCCAACGCCTCGACACGATCGTGCTCGACAAGACCGGCACGGTCACCACCGGCGAGCTGTCCGTGGCCGGCGTGTGGGCAGCGCCCGGCGCGTCGTCCCCGGAGGGGGAGGGGGAGGACCGCGACGGCGTGCTCGCGCTGGCCGCGAGCGCCGAGGCCGGCTCCGAGCACCCGGTGGCGCTCGCGATCGTCGACGCCGCGCGCGATCGCGGCCTCGACGTCGCGCGCCCGGCGCAGTTCCGCTCGATCCCCGGCCAGGGGGTGCGCGCGCTCGTGGACGACGCTCCCGTGTGGGTCGGGCGTCCGCAGGAGCTCGCGCGCGCGAGCGAGCTCGCGCGCGTGCTGGAAGGCTGGGAGGCGGACGGGCGCACGGCCGTGGTGGTCGAGCGCGACAGGGGCGGCCAGATCGTCGGGGCGATCGCGCTCTCGGACACGATCAAGCCGGAGGCGCGGGCGGCGATCGCCGGCCTGCGCCGCATGGGCATCGAGGTGGAGCTGCTCACCGGCGACAACGCGCGCGCCGCGCACGCGGTGGCCGCGGAGGTCGGCGTCGAGCGCGTGCTCGCGGAAGTCACCCCCGAGGCGAAGCTCGCGGAGATCGCGCGCCTGCAGGGAGAGGGCCGGCGCGTGGGCATGGTCGGTGACGGCGTCAACGACGCCGCCGCGCTCGCGCGCGCGGACCTGGGGATCGCGATGGGCACCGGCGTCGGCGCGGCGATCGAGGCGGCCGACATCAGCGTGCTCTCCGGCGATCTGCGCGGCGTCGCGCGCGCCCTGCGCCTCGCGCGCGAGACGTACACGATCGTGCTGCAGAACCTCGGCTGGGCCTTCGGCTACAACCTGATCGCGATCCCGCTCGCCATGACCGGCCTGCTCAGCCCGGCGCTCGCCGCCGTGGCGATGGGCCTGTCGAGCATCACGGTCGTCTCCAACAGCCTGCGCCTGCGGCGCTTCGGGCGCCCCGGCAAGCCGACGCCCGTGCGCGGCCGACGCGAGCGGCTCGCGAGCATCGCGCTCGCCGCGGTCATCCCCGTGGCGCTGCTCGGCTCGCTCGTGATCGCCGACCCCAACTCCTTCGCCGTGCCGGGCACGGCATCCGCGACGCTGCGCGAGCCGGCGGGCGAGACGCTGCAGCTGTACGTGGAACCGCTGCGGCCCGGCATCGTCAACGCGCACCTGTACCTGGAGGGCACGACCAGCGCGCGCATCCCCTACCGCTCGATCTCGATGAGCGCCGTCTCCTCCACGGGCAGGCACGCGAAGGTCAACCTGTACGTGGCGGGCGTCGGGCACGACATCGCCGAAGTGCGCCTCACGCGCGGGGTGTGGGACCTGCGGGTCTCCGGCAGCGACAGCGCCGGGCGCCACCTCGGCGGCTCGCTCGCGGTCCCCATCAACTGACGCCGGCGGCGCGTCTACATCACGAGCTGCATGGCCGCGAACATGTACGCCATGCCGAGCGTCATCGCCATCATCGAGAAGCGCAGGTCGCGGAAGCACACGAGCGGCTCGGCGGCGCTGATGGCGATCGCCCCGCCGGGCGTGATCGACATGCCGCCGCCACCGAGCGTCCTGTGGTCGACCCCGCGCATGCGATCGGTGACCCACATCGCGGACTGCCAGGTGAAGTAGGCGACGAGCAGCCACGTGATCGGCGCGACGAAGCCGCTCGGCGACCACATGTACGCCATCGCCCCGAGATCGACCGCCATAAACAGCCACAGCACGTTGATCGCGCGACCGGCGAGCGCCTGCGCGAGCATCCACGCGAGGATCGCGATCGCGCCGTCGGCGAACGCGAGCTGCCAGAAGCCGCTGGGGATGTTGAAGTGATCGATCGAGGCCGGCGCGTACATGAACGCCATGCCGAGCGCCATCAACACGTGACCGGAGTGCCAGATGCGCCGCTGTCCGGTGCTGTCGAGGACGTGGCGCGCGTGGATCACGAGGACCGCGATGAACACGAGCGTCCAGATCACCGCCAGCCAGGAGGGCAGGATGTTGGTCGTGCCGTGCGCGCCGGCGCTCATGTGCATGCTCATGCCGCCGATCGACATCGACATGTGACCGGCGCCGGGCGTGTGGCTCATGCCCATGCCGCCCATGTTCGTGTGGCTCTGAGCCGAGGTGCTGCTCGTGCTCATGCTTTCCATGCTCGCGCGAGCGTACCACGGGCGTGCGCCGCTCGCGCACCACGGACCTGCGCCGCTCGCGTACTATCTGGCCGCGATGGGCAGGATCAGCCATCTCCCCCGTCGGCCCGCCCGGGGCGCCCGGCGCCTGGGGCTCGCCGCCGCGCTCGTGGCTGTTGCGGCGCTCGCGGCGATCGGCGCGGGCGGCCTGCACCCGACCGATCTGCTCACGCTGGCGCCGGCACTTGCGCTGGCGGCGATCATGCTGACGCGCCCGTATCTCGGCGAGCGGGTGATCGCTCGCTTGCGCATGCGTCGCGCCCGTCCCACGGCGTCCGCGCCGAGCGCGCT
>JASHYF010000102.1 GCA_030043235.1 Solirubrobacteraceae bacterium
CTCGCGCTGGAGGCGCAGGCCGGGCCGGAGGTGTTCGAGGACGGCGCGCGGGGCGCCGCGCGCTTCGCCGCCGGCGAGGGACGCGGCGGGGCGGGCGCGGGGGCGTAGCGCTAGAGGCTCCCGCGCGGCACGATCCAACACGTCGGCTGGCCGGTGATCGCGGCGATGCGCTCGAAGTCCTCGTCGTAGTGCAGCAGCTCCAAGCCCGCGGACTCCGCGGCAGCGGCGATCAGCAGGTCGGCGTGGCCGACGCTGCGCTGGTGCGCGCCACCCCGGTGGGCGAGCTCGCGGTAGACGTCGATCGCCCGCGCCCACTCCCGCGCGGCGATCGGAAACTGGGGGAGTTCGCCCATCTGCACTTTGCGCTCGTCGAACTCCCGGCCATTGCGAACGCTCTGCAGCAGCTCCAGAGAGACCATCGCGCACGTGCCGATGTGCCCTTCGATCGTTTTCTGGGTGAACGCAGCCTGCAGATCGGTTCGGCGGCGCGAGAGCTGCCAGGCGCTGGTGTCCGCGAGCTGCATCTAGCCCTCGTACAGGCTTCCCCACGGCCTGGTTTCCATGCGCGAGCGCCGCAGCTCCTTCAGGTCCTCCAGAGTTTTGCCGCCGAGGTCCCATTCGCCAAGCCGTTTCAAGCGCTCACGGCGAACCACGTCGCGCAGCGCGTCGTGCACCGTGTCGGTGGTGTTCTTCGTCTTCAGGATCTCGCGCGCCTCCGCCACCAGCTCCGAGTCCAGGTTGATAGTCGTTCGTCTCACCATCGCGCACGCTCCCATACATACGCTCGAAGATCAACAGCCATACAGCAACTGTAACAGTGTGTGCATGGTATTGGCACAATCGGGTCACACTTTTGAGCGGGTGGGATCGGCGCCGGGCGGGCACGCGGCGTCCCGCGGCGGCCCGCCGGCCGAGCCGGACTTCCGGCGCCGCCTCACGCCCCCGCCCCCCGGTATGCTCGCCTGAGCATGGCCTACTTCGTGACAGGAGCGACGGGCTTCATCGGGCGGCGCCTGGTGGAGCGCATCTTGGAACAGCGCGAGGGCACGATCTACGTGCTCGTGCGCGAGAAATCGGTGGGCCGGCTGGAGGAGCTGATCGAGCGCTGGAGCATGGTCACGGGCGCGTCCGCGCGCGAGCGCGTGCAGCCGGTGGCCGGCGATCTGCGGCGCCCGCTGCTGGGCATCGAGAACGAGCAGGTGGTGGAGCTGCGCGGACAGGTCGAGCACTTCTTCCACCTGGCGGCCGTGTATGACATGACCGCGCCGGCGGAGCGCAACACGGCGGTGAACGTGGGCGGCACCACGCACGCGGTGGAGCTCGCGCGCGCGGTGGACGCGACGCGCCTGCACCACGTCTCATCGATCGCCGTGGCCGGCACCTACCGCGGCATCTTCGACGAGGACTCCTTCGACGAGGGCCAGCGACTGCCCTCGCCGTACCACCGCACGAAGTACGAGTCCGAGCGGATCGTGCGCGAGCAGCCGTACGTGCCATGGCGCGTGTACCGCCCGGGGATCGTGGTGGGCGACTCGCGCACCGGCGAGATGGACAAGATCGACGGCCCGTACTACTTCTTCAAGGCGATCCTGCGCATGCGCCAGCTGCTGCCCGAGTGGACGCCGCTCGTGGGCCTCGACCTCGGCTACACGAACGTCGTGCCCGTGGACTGGGTGGCGGGCGCGCTCGAGCACATCGCGCACGCGCCCGGTCTCGACGGCCACGCCTTCCACCTCACCGACCCGCGCCCGCAGCGCGTGGACGAGCTGATCAACGAGCTCGCCGCGGCCGCGCACGCGCCCCGCTTCGCCGTGAGCGTCCCCAAAAACGTGACCGGCGCTGTGCCCAGGTGGCCGCTGAAGGTCGGCCTCGCGCTGCCGCCGCTGCGCCAGGCGCGCAAGCTGCTGCTGCGCGAGCTGGGCATCCCCGAGGAGGTGCTAGCGCACATGGAGCTGGTGCCGCGCTTCGACACGCGCGAAGCGGCGCGCGCGCTCGCGGGCACGTCGCTGGAGCAGCCGCCTGCGCTGCACGAGTACGTTCCTCGCCTGTGGGACTACTGGGAACGCGACATGGACAACCAGCTGCGCCGCGGCGCCACGCTGCGCCAGGCGCTGGAGAGCCGGCACGTGCTGATCACCGGCGCGTCCTCGGGCATCGGTCGCTCGACCGCGGTCAAGGTGGCGGCCGCGGGCGGCGTGCCGCTGCTGGTGGCGCGCAACGTGGACAAGCTGGAGGAGACGCGTGCGGAGATCGTCGCCGCGGGCGGCACCGCGTACGTGTACGCGGCGGACATCGCCGACATGGACTCGATCGAGCGGCTGCTCGAACGCGTGCTCGCAGACCACCGCAACATCGACATGCTGGTGAACAACGCGGGGCGCTCGATCCGCCGCTCGATCGCGCTCAGCTACGACCGCTTCCACGACTTCGAACGCACGATGCAGCTCAACTACTTCGGCGCGGTGAAGCTGATCATCGGCCTGTTGCCGCACATGCGCGAGCGCGGCTCCGGGCACATCGTGAACATCTCCTCGATCGGCGTGCAGACCAACCCGCCGCGCTTCTCCGCGTACGTCGCCTCCAAGGCGGCGCTGGACGCGTTCACGCGCGTGGTCGCCTCCGAGGTGATAGGAGACGGGGTCACGTTCACCACCATCCACATGCCGCTCGTGCGCACGCCGATGATCGCGCCCACGAAGATGTACGACGCGTTCCCCACGCTCAGCCCGGAGGAGGCCGCGGACATGATCTGCGAGGCGCTGCGCTCGCGCCCGAAGGAGATGGGCACGTGGATGGGCAAGTTCGGCGAGGTCGCCTACAGCCTCTCCCCCAGCGCGGTCGACCGCATCCTCCACCTCGCCTACCGCATCTTCCCCGACTCCGCAGCCTCCCGGGGCCACCCGGAGGTGGAGGAGCGCGCGTCCTTCGAGCAGATCGCCATGGCCACGCTCACGCGCGGCGTGCACTGGTGAACGCAGGCTGATCACTCTCGTGAAGACCGCGCCACAGGTGACGCGTGTCCGCGGGCTTGCGATGATCACGGGGTGAGCGACACGGCTGCGGCGATCGAGGTGCGCGCTCTTTGCAAGCGCTACGGCGACCACGAGGCCGTTCGCGGCATCGACCTGACGGTGCGTCGCGGTGAGGTGTTCGCACTGCTCGGCCCGAACGGCGCCGGCAAGACCACCACGGTGGAGATCCTCGAGGGCTACCGCGCGCGCAGCGGCGGCGAGGTGTCGGTGCTCGGACACGACCCCGCCGGCCGCTCGCTGGAGCTGCGCCGGCG
>JASHYF010000103.1 GCA_030043235.1 Solirubrobacteraceae bacterium
GCCGCGACCCCCAGCGACATGGTCGCGATCGCGACCGTCAGCGGCATGAACGCGAGGCCGGTGTCGATCGCGTCGTAGCCGAGCACGTGCTCGAGGTACAGCGAGCCGAGGAAGAACGCCGAGTACATGCCGGTGACGAGCAGGCCGCGAACGAGGCTCGAGCCCATCAGCATGCGCAGCCGCAGGACGCGCAGCGGCATGATCGGGTTGGCGATGCGCCCCTCGACGGCCAGGAAGGCGCCGAGCAGGGCAAGCGAGGCGCCCGCCGCGCCCAGCGTGCGCGCCGAGCCCAGCCCGTAGTCGCTGGACTTCACGATCGCGAAGGCGCCCAGCATCGTGGCGAGCGTGATCAGCACCGATCCGAGCACGTCCACGCCGCCGGCCAGGCCGATCCCCTCGTTCTCCTTGATCAGCATCGATCCGAACACGAACGCGACGATGCCGATCGGCACGTTGACGAAGAAGATCCAGTGCCAGCTCAGCGACTGCGTGAGCGCCCCGCCGGCGAGCAGGCCGATCGAGCCGCCTCCGGCGGATACGAACGCGTAGGTGCCCATCGCCTTGGCCTGCTCGACGCGCTCGGGGAACTCGGTGACGATGATCGCCAGGATCACGCTCGAGGCGACCGCGCCGCCGGCGCCCTGCAGCAGGCGCGCGCCGATCAGCAGCGCCTGGCTGCCCGACACGCCGCACAGCATCGACGCGCTCACGAACAGGACGAGCCCGCTGAGGAACACCTTCTTGCGGCCGACGAGGTCGCCGAATCTCCCGGCCAGGAGCAGGAAGCCGCCGAACGTGATCAGGTAGCCGTCGAGCACCCACGTGAGGTTCGCCTGGGTGAAGTGCAGCTCGCGCTGGATGGACGGCAGCGCGACGTTCACGATCGTCGCGTCGAGCACCATCATCAGCTGCCCGAGGCAAAGGACGGCGAGCGCGATCCAGCGCCGGCGCTCCGAGGCGGCGGGGGCTTGGCTGTCGGTCTTGGCTTGGCGAAGAAGAGTGGTCATGGAAGTCCTCCGGGGTTGCGGAAAACACACCATAGCACCTATCATCTATATAACAAGGATGATCGCCGAAAGATTTAGAATCGCTGCTAATGTGATGATTGACGCTTAGATGACGTATACACTTCCCAACATGGCCGACCAGCGGCGCTGCGCCCCCGGCTCGGCGGTTCTGCTGAGCCGCCTGGCCAAGCAGGTGTACCGCCGCAGCGACGAGCAGCGGCTGGGCATGCACCTGCGCCACCTGGTCGCCCTGAGCTACGTCAACGACCACGAAGAATGCCCCCAGCAGGAGCTCGCCGACGCGTTCTGCATGGATGCCAACAACGTCGTGCTGCTGCTGAACGAGCTCGAGCAGCTCGGCTACGTCACCCGCCTGCGCGATCCCCACGACCGGCGCCGGCACCTCGTGGGGATCACGCCCTCCGGGCGTACGGCCCTGAGCGACGCGGAACGCGCGCAGGGCGAGATCGAGGACGAGGTGCTGGGTGCGCTCGACGCCGAGGAGCGCCGCACGCTGCGCGAGCTGCTGGGCCGCGCGCTGCGCAGCGTCGAGCCGGCCGACGAGGACGCCTACAGCGCCACGGTCGCGTCGATCTCCACGTAGGCGCCACGCGGCAGCTGGGAGACCCCGACCGTCACCCGCGCGGGCGGGCTCTCGTCGAAGAACGACGCGTACGCGTCGTTGACCTCCGCAAACCACGCAAGGTCGGTCAAATAGACCGTCATGCGCAGCGCGCGAGCCAGGTCGGCGCCGGCGGCCTCGCACACGGCCGCGAGGTTCTGCAGGCAGCGCCTGGCCTGCTCGGCCGGCGTCTCACCGGCCAGCTCGCCGGTGCGCGGATCGAGCGGTATCTGGCCCGAGCAGAACAGCAGCCCGCCCGCCCCCGCGAAGTCCGCGAGCACAGCGTGGCTGTAGGGGCCGATCGCCGGTGGCGCGCCCGGTGCGCTGACGGTCTTGCGCTCGCAGCCCATCCGCGACCAGACCCTAGTGGACGTGTCCGCAAGTCCTGCGGGCTATTTGGAGGGATGAGCGTGGGCGCGGCGAATTATGTGTCGTGCCCAGGACCAGCCAGCATGTGATCGCACTCTCCGGGGAGGAGCGGACTGAGCTTGAGCGGCGGGCGAGTACGGTCACGTTGCCGTTTCGGATGGTGCAGCGCGCGAGGATGATCCTGTACGCGGCGGAGGGGATGCAGGACATCGATATCGCTGCGCGGCTGGACTGCTCGCCCGATAGCGTCGCGCGGCGACGATCGCGGTTCTGCGCGGAGCGGCTGGATGGGCTTGAGGATCAAGCGCGGTCGGGTCGCCCGCGCCGTTTTCCCCCCGGAGCAGGTCGCCGAGGTCAAGGCGATCGCGTGCGAGCTGCCGCGTACCCACGAGCTGCCGCTCTCGCGCTTCTCGCGGGTTGAACTGCACCGGCTGGTGATCGAGCGCGGCGTGACCGAAGCGTCGGCCTCGACGATCTGGCGGTGGCTGCACGAAGACGCGATCAAGCCGTGGCAGACACGCTCGTGGATCTTCCCACGCGACCCAGATTTCGCCCCGAAGGCGGGCCGGGTGCTGGATCTCTACGCCCGCGTGTTCGAGGGTAAGCGGCTGCGGCCTGACGAGTACGTGATCAGCGCCGATGAGAAGACCCAGCTGCAAGCGCTGGGGCGCCATCACGAGACAGTCCCGCCCGGCGCGGGGCGCCCCGGCCTGGTCGAGTTCGAGTACCTGCGCGGCGGGACGCTCGCCTATCTCGCCGCCTGGGATATCCACCACGCCAACCTGTTCGACCGCGTCGAGCAGACGACGGGGATCGTCCCGTTCGGCCGGCTCGTTGACCAGGTCATGAAGGTCGAGCCCTACCGGTCCGCCCGCACGGTCTACTGGGTCGTGGACAACGGCTCAAGCCACGCCGGCAAAACATCCATCCAGCGGATGGCCGACGCCTACCCGAACGCGAAGCTGATCCATCTCCCAGTGCACGCCTCGTGGCTGAACCAGATCGAGATCTACTTCTCGATCGTGCAGCGCAAGGCGCTGACGCCCAACGACTTCGCGACGCTGCCCCAGCTCGCCACGCACCTGATGGACTTCGGGCAGCACTACCGCACCATCGCCACACCGTTCGAGTGGACGTTCACCCACGCCAAGCTCGACAGCGTGATCGAGAAGATCACCCGCCACGAGCCTCAACCCCTCACGCTCGCCGCATGAGCCGCATCACTTCCGGACACGTCCACTAG
>JASHYF010000104.1 GCA_030043235.1 Solirubrobacteraceae bacterium
GGGGCGCTGATGTTCGTATCGGGGATCGTGCTTGCGGGCGCGGCGTTCGAGGTCGCGCGCCGGCGCGAGCGTCCGGCGGAGATCGCGCTGTTGCTTTCGCTGACGCGGCTCGGGGTGCTGCTGGTTGCCCTCGGCGGGCTGATGCTCCCCGTGTTCGGGCTGTGGATGGTGCACTTGGGCGACTGGGGGTATGGCACGGGCTGGGTCGACTGGGCGCTCGGCCTGTATGTGCTGGCGCTGGTGCTCGGCGGCCTGGGCGGGCAACGACCCAAGCGGGCTCGCAAGCTCGCCGGCCGCCTCGCTGCTGAGGACGCGCCGGTCGATGGCGAGCTGCGGGCGCTGCTCGATGACCGCGTCTCGTTGGCCGCCAACTACGGCTCGCTGCTGGTCGTGCTGGCGATCCTCGCGCTGATGGTGTTCAAGTAGGGCCCGACCGGCTCCGGGTGAGCTTGCGGGCTCAGCGCCGGTCAGATGATGCCCACGCGCGCGAGCAGGCGTTGGCCTGAGAAGAGTAGCCGTGCGACTGGCTGACCTTGCCGGCGGTGATCGTGAAGATGGCTGTCACGGCAGCGCGCTCCTCACCGGCTGCGCACACGTTCACGTGGGCGAGCGCGCGTGCTCGGCCGTCTGGACCCCAGCGTACCCCGGCTACGACTGTCGATAGTGCGCCGCGTTGATCTCGATGAAGTGCTGCCACTCGGGCGGGACCTGGTCCTCGGGCGTGATCGCGTCTACCGGGCAAGCCTCGACGCAGGCGTCGCAGTCGATGCACTCGGCGGGGTCGATGTACAGCTGCTCAGCCTCGGCGAACCCCGGCTCGTCGGGGGTTGGATGGATGCAGTCGACCGGGCACACCTCCACGCACGAGGAGTCCTTTACGCCGATACACGGCTCGTTGATCACGTAGGTCACCGCGGATCTCCTTCAGGGTTCTTACAGCGTCGATGGGAGAACCATATCAGCCCGCAGTTGCTTTTCACAAGCCGAGTGTGTAAAGCTTCTCTTGTGCTCGACCCGGTCACTCTCGCCAGTCCGGACGACGTGCTCTCGCAGCCAACCAGAGCGCGGCTGTTCGCACTCCTGAGCGACCTCAAGCGGCCTGCCGGCACCGCCGAGCTCGCCGAGCGCTTGGGGCTGCATCCCAACGGCGTGCGCATACACCTCGAGCACCTCCAGGACGCCGGGCTCGTGACACGCGCCCGAGCCCGTCAAGCACGAGGAAGGCCGCCCGATTCATGGACGATCGCGCCTGGCGCACGCCCTGGTGGAAGCGCCCCGAGCGCCTATCGCGATCTCGGGCGCTGGCTGGCGCGGGCGATGCGGGGCCGGCCCAGCAGCATGCGCGGCATCGAAGGCGCCGGACGCCAGATCGGCCGCGAAGTGGCACCGAAAGGCCCCATCGCCGGCCCCGAGGCGGTCGAGAGATCACTAGCCGCGATGGGCTTTCAACCGAGCATCCGAATGCGCGAGCGCGGCCGTTTGACGTTCTGCCTGGGCAACTGCCCCTACCGCGACGCCGTCCGCGAGAACCAGCAAGCTGTCTGCGCGCTGCACAAGGGCATCACCCGCGGGCTGCTCGACGTGCTCGACCCGCACGCCAAGCTCGCCGGCTTCGTGCCGCACGACGCCGAGGAGGCAGGGTGCCTGATCGAACTGCGCGGAGTGAGCGCCGGCCCTGCCCCGACATGAGCTCGCATCCGGCCAACGACTCGCACGCGCTTTGGCGAACCGGACGGCGCCGCCAGCGGCGCACCACCGCTCCCGGCCCGCAGCCGAGCGATGGGTGCTCGAAGGCCGGACATGGGGCCGGCCGCCGCCATCGTTCGTGTACCTCTGGCAGTTGCGCACTTCCTGCGCCGCGCGCCGACTCGATCCCACCGTCGTTCTACCGGAGCCGTCGAAGAGCACCTCGGACTCATCGCAGAACCCGGCACGCCCCCGGTGGCGCCGAGCAGCCTCTAGTGCTGACTGGCCGCCGGCGCGACGGGCTGCAGCGAGGGCACGGGTCGAGCTCGAGAGAGCTTGGCAGCGGGGCGGCGACATCCCCGACAGATACAGGCCAGTCCGTGGCAACTACCTACTCCTCATGTGGGTTGGTTCGGTGGTCGCCACCGGCACGAGTCGGTCTGCTCTGGGCACGAGGTTATGCAAACTCGGAAGACCCTGAGATAAGAGAACGTTATGACCCGGGTTCCCATGAGAGGCGGCGTGATTGATGAGCTGCGCACCTTCTGTCTGGCTGCCGAACTCGGCAGCGTCGGGCGAGCCGCCGTGTCGCTTCATGTCTCCCAGCCCGCTCTTTCCAGGCGGCTGGCTCATCTGGAGGCTGTTGCCGGGACGCGGTTGCTCGAGCGTTCGTCGCGTGGGGTGAAGCTCACCCCGGCCGGCCGGCAGCTCCACGAGGAGGCCCGCCGATTCATTCAGCAGGCAGATCAGGTCCAGGAGGTCCTCCTCGGCCTGCAGAGCGCCGGCGGACCCGTGCGCCTGGCATCCAGCCACTCAGCGACCGAGGCGCTGGTCGCCGACCTGCTCGGACAGCTCAGTGAGGAGTGCGCGCTATCCGTAGAGCTCGTCATCGCCAACTCGAGTGTTGTTCGCGACCTCGTCGCTGACGGCCGTGCGGACCTAGGTGTAGCGGCGAGCCGCCCCAATCACACGCCATATCCAGGCGTGAGAGAAAGCGTGCTGGCTGAGGACGCCGTCGTGTGTGCCGTGCCAGGGGCCCACCCGTGGGTGGCTCGGCACATCATCAGCCAGGAGGAGTTCCTGCGCACGCCGATGGTGACCCGCGACCCGTCCTCGAATGCTCGCTGGACCGTGACCGCCGTCCTGCGCGAGCACGAGCTGACCGCTGCCCCGCCTCTGGTCGAGGCCGGTACGCCCCAGGCCGCAATGCGCGAGGCGCGCGCGCACAACGCTCCGCTCATGCTTTCGCGCCAAGTACTCGCCGGCCACGACTTTCACGAGGTCGACATCGAGGGACTCTCTTTCCCTCGTCAATACGTGTTCGTGCTTCCCGCCTACGGCGAGCCGGTCGGCGACGTCGTGATCCTGATCGAGAAGCTGCGTCACCACGCCGCCATCTGGTGTCGTGCGCGCCGTCTCACCCCCGTCGAGCGGGAGGTTGCATAGCACACCGTTATGAGTCTCATGCTCAATCGGTATGACTTGCGGGCATCGAAGGCTGTCTAAGCGGCGCTGCGCAGCGTACGTTCGGGGGCAATGAGAGTCAGCCTTCGCGCGCGCCCTGGTCATGCCCGCTGATGCCACGGACGCGGGTGCGCTGGACCGTCTCCGCTTCTTCGACGGGCATGTGCACAGCGCGCAGGATGGAAACGCCGACGCGCGCTGGCGAGCGAGATCGCGCCATTCGCGCGAGTGGGAGCGGCTCTACCGCGACCGCTGGCAGCACGACAAGATCGTGCGCACGACTCACGGCGTCAACTGCACCGGCTCGTGCTCGTGGAAGGTCTACGTCAAGGACGGGCTCGTTACGTGGGAGACACAACAGACCGACTACCCGTCCAATGGTCCAGATGCGCCCGAGTACGAGCCGCGCGGGTGCCCTCGCGGCGCCTCGTTCTCGTGGTACATCTACTCGCCGATCCGCGTCCGTCACCCGTACGTGCGCGGTGCGCTGCTTCGCCTGTACCGCGACGAGCTAGCCCGCACCGGTGATCCGGTAGACGCGTGGGCGGCGATCGTCAACGATCCAGAGAAGGCGCGCTCGTACAAGTCCCAGCGCGGCCTGGGCGGCTTTCTGCGCTCCTCCTGGGATGAGGTCTCGGAGATCATCGCGGCCGCTCACGTCCACACCGTCAAGCGGTACGGACCTGACCGGATAGTCGGCTTCTCGCCGATTCCCGCCATGTCTCCCGTGTCCTACTCGGCGGGCACTCGCTTCCTGTCGCTAATTGGCGGCGTGTGCCTGTCGTTCTATGACTGGTACTGCGACCTGCCGCCGGCCTCGCCGCAGATTTGGGGAGATCAGACCGACGTGCCAGAGTCCGCTGACTGGTGGAACTCGAGCTACGTGATGATGTGGGGCTCGAACGTGCCTCAGACGCGCACCCCGGATGCGCACTTCATGACCGAGGCGCGCTACAAGGGTCAGAAGGTCGTCGTGGTCTCGCCGGACTACGCGGGCAACACGAAGTTCGCCGACCACTGGCTATGCGCGCAGCCAGGCAGCGACGCGGCGCTGGCGCTCGGGATGGCCCACGTGATCCTCAAGGAGCACTACATCGACGCGCGCACCCCGTACTTCGAGGACTACGCCAAGCGACGCACCGACCTGCCCTTCCTGGTAACGCTGCGCGAGCGCGCCGGGGCCTACGTCGCCGACCGTTTCCTGCGCGCATCGGACATCGGCGAGGCATCCGAGAATGCCGAGTGGAAGACTGTCGTGCTCGACGAGGCGACCGGTGCTCCCGTTGTGCCGAATGGTTCCCTCGGGTTTCGCTGGGGTGAGGGGGGAGCGGGGAGATGGAATCTCGAGCTTGGAGAGACGAGCCCGTGTCTGTCGATGCTCGGAGCCCACGACGAGCTCGTGCCGCTCGACCTGCCCCGCTTTGACATTGGCGAGACCGAGGGCGGCGGCATCATGCGCCGTGGAGTACCCGCCAGGCGCGTTGGCGGGAAGCTCGTCACGACCGTCTTTGACCTGCTCTGTGCGCAGCTCGGCGTTGGTCGTGAGGGGCTTCCCGGCGACTGGCCGGCGAGCTATCAGGACCCGCTGCCATGCACGCCGGCCTGGCAGCAGGGGCACACCGGCGTGGACGCGAGCCTCGTCATGCGCATCGCGCGGGAGTTCGCGCGCAACGCCGAGCTCACCGAAGGTCGCTCGATGATCATCATGGGCGCCGGCACCAACCACTGGTACCACGGCGACCAGATCTACCGGGCGATGCTGAGCCTCGTGCTGCTCTGTGGCTGCCAGGGTGTCAACGGTGGTGGCTGGGCGCACTACGTCGGTCAGGAGAAGGTCAGGCCGATCGCGGGCTTCGGGGTGATGGCGTTCGCGACCGACTGGACGCGGCCACCACGCCAGCAGGCGACCACCTCCTTCTGGTACCTCGCGACCGACCAGTACCGCTACGAGCGCTACCTGGCAGACGAGCTCACGAGCCCGCTCGGCGAGGGGAAGCTGAAGGGCAAGCACTTCGCCGACTGCGTCGCGCAATCCGCGCGCATGGGCTGGCTGCCGTCCTACCCGACGCTGAACCGCAACCCGCTCGACATCTGCGACGCCGCTGAGGCCGCCGACAGGCCCCCGCAAGAGTACGCGGTCGAGCAGCTGCGCACCGGGGGGCTGCGCTTCGCGGCCGAGGACCCCGACGACCCGGCCAACTTCCCGCGCATCCTGACGCTCTGGCGCGCCAACCTCCTGGGGTCCTCAAGCAAGGGCCACGAGTACTTCCTGCGCCACCTCCTCGGCGCCCAGAAGCACGCCGTCAACGCCGAGGAGACCCCCGAGGGTGAACGCCCCACCGAGGTGCAGTGGCGCGAGCAGGCACCGGAGGGCAAGCTCGACCTGTTCACCACGATCGACTTCCGCATGAACGGGTCGGCGCTCTACTCCGACATCGTGCTGCCCGCCGCCACGTGGTACGAGAAGGACGACATCTCCAGCACGGACCTGCATCCGTTCGTGCACTCCTTCAGCGAGGCCGTTCCGCCGCCGTGGGAGGCGCGCACCGACTGGGACGCGTTCAACAAGGTCGCCGAGCAGTTCCAGCGACTTGCGGTCAAGCACCTCGGTGTCCGCCGCGACCTCGTCGCGGCGCCCCTGCTGCACGACACGCCCGAGGAGCTCGCCCAGCCCGGCGGGATCGTGCGCGACTGGAAGGCCGGCGAGTGCGAGCCGATCCCCGGCAAGACGATGCCGAAGCTCATCGTCGTCGAGCGCGACTACACCGTCATCCACGACAAGATGACCTCCCTCGGCCCGCTCGTGGAGAGCGCCGGGATCGCCTGGAAGGGAATCGCCTGGAAACCCGAGCAGGAGGTCAAGGAACTGGGTCAAGTCAACGGCCTCGTCCGCGGCGGTCTCGGCGACGGGCGGCCCAAGCTCGAGCGCGCCGTGGATGTTGCCGAAGCCATCTTCCGGCTGTCGGGCACGACCAACGGGCGGCTCGCCGTGGAGGGCTTCGAGTTCCTGGAGCGGCGCACCGGCACGCGCCTGGCCGACCTCGCCGCGGACCGGGCCGATGAGCGCATCACGCTCGCCCAGGTGCGCGCTCAGCCGCGCAAGGTCATCACCTCGCCCGAGTGGTCGGGAATCGAGAGCCGCGAGCGGCGCTACTCCCCGTTCACGGTCAACGTCGAGCGCGACGTGCCATGGCGCACCCTCACCGGCCGCCAGCACTTCTACCTCGACCACGACTGGATGCTCGAATTCGGGGAGGGCCTGCCGGCCTACCGGCCGCCGCTTGCCACCCAACGCCACTCGGCGGGCGCGCTCGAGCCGGGAGAGGCGGAGGTGCTCGTCAAGTGGCTATCGCCACACTCGAAGTGGTCGATCCACTCCGAGTTCCAGGACAACCTGCACATGCTCACGCTGTTCCGCGGCGGGCCGGTCGTGTGGATCAGCCCTGCCGACGCCGAGCGGATCGGCGCGGCCGACAACGACTGGGTGGAGATCGTCAACCGTAACGGCGTGATCGCCTGCCGCGCGGTCGTCTCTCACCGCATACCCGACGGGAGCGCCTTCATGTACCACTCCCAGGACCGCCACGTCAACGTCCCCATCAGTGAGACCAGCGGGACGCGCGGGGGGACAGACAACTCGGTCACCCGCATCATCCTCAAGCCAACCCACCTGATCGGCGGCTACGCACAGCTCTCGTGGGGCTTCAACTACTACGGCGCGATCGGATCCCAACGGGACTCGCTGGCGATTGTCCGCAAGCGGCTCAGCGAGGTGAGCTACTGAATGCGCGTGATGGCCCAGGTCGGGATGGTCATGAACCTCGACAAGTGCATCGGCTGCCACACCTGCTCGGTGACCTGCAAGAACGTCTGGACCAATCGCCAGGGCGCCGAGTACATGTGGTTCAACGACGTCGAGACCAAGCCCGGCGTCGGCTACCCCAAGCGCTGGGAGGACCAAGAGCGGTGGAAGGGCGGCTGGGAGCTCGATCGCAGGGGCCGGCTGCGACTGCGCTCCGGTGGGGCGCTGCGCAAGCTCGCCACGATCTTCGCCAACCCGAACCTGCCGGTGCTCGACGACTACTACGAGCCGTGGACCTACGACTACGCCTCCCTGATCTCCTCAGGCCCCATGCGCGACCAACCGGTCGCGCGTCCGGTCTCGAAGGTGACCGGCGAGAAGGTCGCGCTCACGTGGGGACCCAACTGGGAGGACGACCTCGGCGGCGGTCCCACACAGCTCCGCCTGGACCCGAACGTGCGCGATGGAGTCGAGGAGCAGGTGAGGGCCGAGTTCGAGTCGGTCTTCATGATGTACCTGCCGCGCATCTGCGAGCACTGCCTGAACCCCGCCTGCGTGGCCTCCTGCCCGTCCGGTGCGATGTACAAGCGCGAGGAGGACGGCATCGTGCTCGTCGACCAGGAACGCTGTCGCGGCTGGCGGATGTGCGTCAGCGGCTGCCCCTACAAGAAGGTCTACTTCAACTGGCAGACCGGCAAGGCCGAGAAGTGCACGCTGTGCTACCCGCGCGTCGAGGCCGGCATGCCGACCGTCTGCTCGGAGACCTGCGTCGGGCGCATCCGCCACCTCGGCATCGTGCTCTACGACGCCGACCGCGTGCAGGCAGCTGCGTCGGTGCGCGATGAGCACGACCTGCTCGACGCCCAGCTCGACGTCTTCCTGGACCCCAACGACCTCGAGGTTCGCCGGCAGGCCCGCCGCGACGGCATCCCCGAGGACTGGCTCGACGCCGCCGTGCGCTCGCCGGTCTGGAAGCTGGCGATGGACTGGCGCATCGCGCTGCCGCTGCACCCCGAGTACCGCACGCTGCCAATGGTCTGGTACGTCCCGCCGCTCTCGCCGGTGATGTCGCGCGTGGAGGGCGAGGGCTCAAGCGCCGACCCCGACGACGTCTTCGGAGCGATCGACGAGCTGAGGATACCCGTGCAGTACCTCGCCAACATCCTCTCCGCCGGCGACGAGCAGGTCATCCGCGGCGTGCTCAAGCGCTTGGCTGCGATGCGCAGCCACATGCGCCAGCGCACGCTCGGCGAGGACCCAGATCCGCAGATCGGCCGCTCGGTCGGCATGAGCGCAGGGGAGATCGAGGACATGTACCGCCTGCTCGCGATCGCCAAGTACGACGAGCGCTATGTCATCCCACTCGCACACCGCGAGGTCGCCGACAACCTCGCCGCCCGCCAGGGCGGCTGCGGCCTCGACTTCGCCGGCGGCCCCGGCTCGTGCGGCCCCGGCTTCGACGAGGCCGAAACCCGTGCCGGCCAAAGCCAGGACATCGACCTCATCCAGCTCGCACAGCGCCACGACGAGAGCCCGCTGGCAGTAACGCTGGTCGAGGGCCGACGCGACGGAGACCCGGCATGAGACTCACGCTGCGCCTGTCGGCGCTGCTGCTGGACTACCCCGACTGCGAGTTGTTCGCGGCGACGAGGGAGCTGCGCGCGGCCGCCGATGACATTCCGGACTCGGCCGGCGGGAGCGAGCTTCGAGCCTTCCTGGATCGGCGAGCCGCACAGGATGAGATCACCGCCCAGGAAGAGTACGTCGCGACCTTCGACTTTCACAAGCGCGCATCGCTGCACCTCTCCTACTACCGCGACGGCGACCGACGCCAGCGCGGCGCGACGCTGCTCGGGCTCAAGCGCCGCTACCGCGAGGCCGGGCTGGAGCTGACCGGAGGCGAGCTGCCCGACTACCTGCCGGCGATCCTCGAGTTCGCCGCGCTCGTCCCGTCCGAGGGCGAGACCGTTCTGCGGCGCATGCGCCCCGGGATCGAGCTGCTGCGCGCCTCGCTGCGCGACCTGCGCACCCCCTATGCGGACGTGCTCGACGCAGTGGCCAAGGTGCTGCCCGCGATGAGCGCCGGCGATCTCGATGAGGCGCGGCGGATCGCGCTCGAGGGACCCCCCGATGAGCAGGTGGGCCTCGCGCCCTTCGCGCCGCCCGAGGTGATGCCGACCGTGGGGGCCGGACTATGACCATCGCCACCAGCCGCGGCGCCTGGCTGCTGTGGGTGATCGTCCCCTACCTCGCGATCGCGACGTTCATCGTGGGGCACGTCTGGCGCTACCGCACCGACCAGTTTCACTGGACCACGAGATCGACGCAGCTGCTCGAGTCGCGCATGCTCAAGCTCGCCAGCCCGCTCTTTCACTTCGGCCTGCTGGCGGTCATCGCCGGCCACATCATCGGGATCCTGATCCCGCAGTCCTGGACCGAAAGCCTCGGGATCACCGAGACGGAGTACCGCATCTTCTCAGCCGTCATGGGCACGCTCGCCGGCACCGCGGTGCTGCTCGGCCTCGTGCTGCTGATCACCCGCCGCGCCAGCGACAGACGCGTACGCGCAACGACCAAGACGATGGACGTGACCGTCCTAGGGCTGCTCGCGTTCATGGTCGCGACCGGGATGTGGAACACCACCGTCCACAACCTGATCGAGGGCGGCTACAACTATCGCCTGAGCATCTCGCCCTGGTTCCGCGGGATCTTCCTGCTGCACCCCAACCCGTCGCTGGTGACGGCATCCGCCGTACCGCTCAGCTACCGGCTGCACGCCATCGCGGGCTGGCTGGTGATCATGATCTGGCCGTTCACGCGCCTCGTGCACGCCTGGAGCGTTCCCATCGCCTACCTGCGCCGCGCGCCGATCGTCTACCGCTCCAGGGCGCCGCGACACGCGCGCGCGGGCGCAGTCGGGCTTGCAGGTGCACGCCGAGCGAGCGCGGCCGCCGCTCCCCAGGCCGAAGCGGGTATCGCCGTCCAAGGTCAGGGCGGCGTCCATGTCAACTGAAGGAGGCATCCATGTCCACTGACTCCGCGACCGCGCTTCCCTCCGGAAGAGCGTCGGTGCGCTCCGGACTCACAGGTGCGCTCGGGCGCATGAGCGAGGCGATCCCGCCCGCGTCAGGCGCCGTCGTGATGGGCACGGGCATCGTCTCGATCGCGCTCTTTCTCGACAAGTACGAAACCCTCTCCCGGATTCTGCTGGCGATCGCCGCGGCGGCATGGATAGTGCTCGGGCTGCTGCTCGCCGGCACAGTCCTCCTCGATCGCGAACGTGTGCACAGCGAGGCCCGCTCTCCGGCCGCCCTCACGGGCGTCGCGGGCACCGCGGTCCTCGGCACCCGTCTGACGCTGCTGGGCTGGGACTGGGCAGGCATCCCGCTGTTGGTCATCGCCGCTGCGTTCTGGCTGCTTCTGCTCACGCCCGTGCTGAGGCACTGGGTCACGCCCACGGTAGGAGTGTCGCTCGTGCTGACGGTGTCCACCGAGTCGCTCGCAGTGCTGGGCGCGGTGATCGCAGCGAGCGATCACGTCCCCTGGCTGCTGGATGCCGCTCTCGCGCCGTTCCTACTGGGACTCGTCTTCTATGTGTTCGTGATCGCGCGCTTCGACCTACGCCAGCTCGTCACCGGGGCCGGCGATCATTGGGTGACGGGCGGGGCGTTGGCGATCTCGACGCTCGCGGCCGGGCGGCTCACGCTCGGTGCCGCCAAGGGCCTCGGCGGCCTCGGCTCCATCCATGGCCTGCTCGAAGGCACGTCACTCGCCCTGTGGGTGCTCGCGATCGCGTGGCTGCCCGCGCTGCTCGCCGCCGAGATACTGCGACCCCGGCTGCGCTATGACGTGCGGCGCTGGTCGACCGTGTTCCCCTTCGGCATGTACGCCGCGTGCAGCTTCGCCGTAGGCAAGGCCGCACAGGCCTCGGGCATTACCCACTTTGCGCAGATCTGGGTGTGGTTTGCCGTTGCGGTGTGGGTGATCGTGTTCGCCGCGATGCTCGGCCGCGGCCTGCAGCTGACCAACGGAGGGCGCGACACACGAACGGGCTGTGTCGTGCCCCGGAGCCGGCGCGGTTGAGGATTACTTGCGCCGGTGCGACGCGGACGTCGACGCGGTTGACGACGCTACACGCGAGATCTCAAGCGGCGCCCACCTGTGCGTGGTCGGACCGCGACCGGCGACCCACCTGTCCGCTAGCCCCGCGCGGCTCCACGACGCGCACCTACTTGACATGCGCCAAGCTCGACCCCGGGCGCACAACGCTCCCGCTACGCCCGCACGAACGTTCGCCGCGGTGCACACAGCCTCGCTACCCCCACAACGATCTCGCAACGCCCTTGACCGCGCTCTTTCGAGCGTGTTCCCTACGTGTTCCCAACTCGCCTAAATCGAGCGCAACTGGCAACACGTAAACCAACCGAATCGCCCGTAACCTATGATACCGGCCTATTTGGAGTCAACTTATAACTAATCCGAGGGTCGCAGGTTCGAATCCTGCCCGGGGCGCTGGCTGGTCGCTGCTGGTCGCTGAGCGCAATCCCTCCGCCGCCCAGCTCGAACGCCGATCCAGCCGCCGACCCGGTCCGCGACGCCGAGGGGCGGCGAGGCCGGCTCGATGCTCCATCAGCGCGGCTGACGGGCTCAGCGTCGCCGGCGAAGCAGGCTCACGTTACGGGTTGCGCCGGCTCGGTGCCGCTAGCTGCATCGGAGGCGGGCCTGACGGCCCTTGTCACCACGCGACTACGCATGTGCTGGGAAGTGGACAGCCGGGACGGCGACCGGCGCGTTTCGCAGCCGATGCCGAGGCGCTGCATGACCAGCTCGGCGGCAGCGAGGTGCTCGAAGCCGTGAAGGTTGGATGCGAGGCCGCCCGCCGCGATCCCGCGGCGAGCCGCCCGCCGGCGGCCTATCGCCTGCTGTAGCAGGGCTCCTGCTACCAGGTGTGGGGCCTGAGCGTGGACGGGCGGCGCGTGGCCTCGATCGCGGGGCAGCTGGACGGCAACTCGCTGGTGCCCAACACGGTCCCACCGATCGCGCTGCGCGAGTCCGCCGGACGCACACGGTCACGGTCACGCGCCCGGGCTTCAGCCTCGCGCCCGGCAGGCCGGCCAGGCGGTGCCGGACGCGATCTTCCTCACGCCCGCGGACGCCAACCCCCAGGGGCCGCTGCGGATCGTCGCGCCCGCCGACTGGCCGAGCCTGTGCGGCGGCAGCTACCAGTGGGTGGAGCTCGTGCGCTCCATCGGCACGTGAACGTACGCTCTGCGCGATGGGCGCAACCGTAGATCCTCTTAATCCAAATCAAATCCTGCTCGGCGACAACCTGCGCCTGCTCAGCGCGTTCGCCGACGAGTCCTTTCAGCTGGTGTACGCCGACCCGCCGTTCAACACCGGCAAGGCGCAGGTGCGCAGGACGCTCGAGGCGGTGCGCGACGGCGAGGGCGAGCGCACCGGCTTCCAGGGCCGGCGCTACGCCACGCGGCTGCTGTCGCAGTGGAGCTTCGGCGACCGTTTCGACGACTACCTGGAGTTCCTCGCGCCGCGCCTGGAGCACGCCCGCCGGCTGCTCTCGCGCGAAGGCACGCTGTACTTCCACATCGACTACCGCGAGGCGCACCGCTGCAAGCTGCTGCTGGACGAGATATTCGGCCGTGAGTGTTTTTTGAATGAGATCATCTGGGCATATGACTACGGTGCCCGCACCAGGCGCCGTTGGCCGGCCAAGCACGACACGATCCTCGTATACGTGAAGGACCCCGCGGCGTACTTCTTCGACTGCGAGGAGGTGGACCGCGAGCCGTACATGGCGCCCGGCCTCGTCACCCCGGAGAAGGCCGCCCGCGGCAAGCTGCCCACGGACGTGTGGTGGCACACGATCGTGCCCACCAGCGGGCGCGAGAAGACCGGCTACCCCACGCAGAAGCCCGAGGGGATCGTGCGCCGCATGGTGCACGCGTCCACGCGCCCGGGCGACTGGTGCCTCGACTTCTTCGCCGGCAGCGGCACGCTCGGCGCGGTCGCCGCGCAGCTCGGCCGCCGCTACGTGCTCATCGACTCCAACCCGCGCGCCGTGGAGATCATGCGCGCGCGGCTGCGCGAGGTCACGGGCGCGGTGGAGGCGCGCGCGGCCGGTGC
>JASHYF010000013.1 GCA_030043235.1 Solirubrobacteraceae bacterium
ACTGGCGGGTCGGCCGGGTATGCGCAGGCAGTCCGAGTGTGGCGGCGTGCTCTCGCAGGTAGTCGCGCAGGTAGGGAAGCGCGAACTGAACGCGCCCGTACCCCGCGGGTGCGATCAGCTCGAGCGCGATCAGTCGCAGCCTGTACTGGCCTGCGTAGTTCGAGTCTACGTTCAGCCGTTTGGCGATATCGCCGATCAGCGACGCGCCGTTGTCCTGGGCCATCGCAAGCAGGAATGACTTGTCGACGTCGGAGGCCGTGGCGAGCGCTGGCGCGTGCACGAGCTGGCCGAGCCGCCGCCGCGCGGCGGCGATGCCCTCCTGCGCCACAGCGAGAGTGATCTCGCTGGCAGTGCCAGCCTTGCGCCACACCTGATCGCCGACGAGCTGGATGAAGAACGGGTACCCCTCGCTCGCCGCCACCATCGCCTCGAGGGCGTCCTCGGCAATCGACCTCCCCCGCATCGCGATCGGCTGAGCGATCGCTTCCCTGACAGCGGCGCCGGCGACGGCTCCCACATGGTGGCGGTCAGCACGGCGCATGAACGTGAGAACCTCGTCGTTTAGCAGCTCGTCGATCGCGGCTGGCAGCGCGGCGCCCGCGAACGCGAGATCGCGGCGCTCGCGGAACGCGTGCTGCACCACCGTCCCGAACTCGCGCAGCTCACTCGCCTGACGGTAGTGGAGCTCATCGAGCGTGATCAGCAGCCCCGTCTCGTTCTCGGCGAGCAGGCCGGTCAACAGCTCGACCTTCGAGCGGAAAGAGAGCGTGCGCGTGTGCCGCTCGATGGTCTGCCACTCGAGCGAGCCAAGGTTCGCCGGCAGCCCGAAGCCGCGCAGGCGCCGCTTGAGTGCGTCCGGGTCGTGCTCGGCGAGCAGCCGCGGCAGATGATCGTCGGTGAGTCGCGAGAGAAACCCCGGCGTCGCGGTCTCGGCGACGACCAGCCAGCCACGCGCCCGGGCAGCGTCCTCGACCGCGTTGAGCAGCACCGTCTTGCCCGCGCCACGCGCCCCCGTATAGAGCGTCGCACGCCCCGCCGAACCAGGCCCGTCGTCGAGCGCCTCGCCGAACAGCTCGATCAACTCCTCGCGCCCAGCGAGCAACGGCGGCGGCGAGCCAAACGTCGGCGTGAACGGATTGTTGGCGGCCACGCCCGCGGCCTACCACCGCGCTTTAGTGGTCTTTAGTTCTTTTAGTTCTTTTTAGTGGTGCTCAACCGGTCCACCCCCAGCCCGATCAGGCCGCCCCGAGGCGCCTCGTGCCACGGTCACGAACCATGTCCGTGGCAACACTTTGGCAACAGTCATATCGTCCGACGCGTCCCGAAACCCGGACGATACGGACGATCTGGACGCAGCGAACGCATATGGCACCGGCGTGCCCGGTGCAGGTCCGTGTCTGGGTGACCAGGTGGAGGTTCGAGTCCTCTCATCGCATTTCGGAGACGGCCTGCAGCGCCGCCCCGCGCGGTGAGCGCCCGGAGTAGAGTCCCCACCGTGAAGGCGCTTTCGATGCTGCTGGCTGCGGTTGTGACGGCGCTCTCGTCACTGGCCGCGCTGTGCCCTCTCGCCACCGCGGCGCAGCCGCGTTCGCCGGTCGAGACCGCGGCCGGTGCGACCCATTTCACGGCGGGCTTCGAACTCGACACCCGCGGGCGGGCGGAAAACGCGGCGGCCTTGGGTGTCACGACGGCGATCGAGTACGGCGGGCCGCCGGCGCCGGGCAGTAGGCTAGCCAGGACCTTCGTCCAGGAGCACATCAGCGTGATCGACGCCCGCCCATCCGACGCGCTCGAGGCTTGGGAGTGTCATCGCACGCACACCGTCGCGCCGCCGCCGCCCGGGGAAGAAGACTGGTTCTGCAGGAAGGATTACGACCCGGGCGTGACCACGGCAAGCGTTCTCCAGCAGATCCGGGAATGGGTGCGAGAAGACGCATCCAACCCGTTGGTCAGCGGCTACTGGGTCCTCGACGACTGGGCTCCTTGGGACGGGGGCAGCGCGCGAACGCTGCTCGCCGAAGTGCACGCGGTCATCGCGGAAACCACGCCGGGGCTGCCTGCGATCTGCGGCTTTGGCGGCGCGATCGAGCCGCTCGGCCAGCGAGGCGGCTTCGAAGCGTCGATCGCGGCCAACTACTCCGACGCCGGCTGCGACATGGTCGGCCTGTACAACTACGCCGAAGGCGGCTCGCAGGCGTCCAGCGGCGAAGAACTGGAATGGACGATGGGCATCCTGCTGGGCGAAGAGCGCGAAGCGCTCGACGCGCAGGGCTGGGTCCAGGCGAAGACGCCTCTGCTCGGGATCAACCAGGGGTGGTCCGGGCACACGACGGCCCACGAGCTGGAGCCGGGCCTGAGCACCGAACAGATGGTCGCCGAGGCGCGCGCCTTCTGTGCCGCCGGCGCCAGCTCGATCGCCTGGTACGGGTGGGGCGGCGTCGGCAAGAGAGCACAGACGGCTACCAACTCGACCGCCATCCAGGCCGGCGTCAGGCAGGGCATAGCCGCTTGCGCCGAACTGGGACAGGGCGAGTGAGCCTCGAGCGCGCGTCCGGCACGAGAGCGCGCGTCGATTTCGCGCCCGCTCTACGCGCCCATCTCGATCAGCTCTGGAAGCGATCGCCGGCGGCGTAGAAGCGCCGTCTAGCCTCGGTTCGTCACCAGCGTGACGTGCGTGTGGTTTGTGTGTGAGCTCGGCGAGGTGATGGCGGCTGGCCGTCGGTAGCGGGCGCGCGGTCAGGATTTCACGGCGATCGGGGTGGGCGCGGCCGCGTTTGCGGGCAGCCTTGAGCCGGGATCTGCGATTTGATGATGCGCTGTCTTGGTGGTGGGCGGGGTTGCCGCTGAGCCGTAGGCGGGGAGCGCGTGCAGGCGCTTGAATGCCCGCAGGATCGCGCCGCTGCAGGGCCAGTCGGCGGGGAGGTGCAGGGTGGTGCGTCGGGCGTGGCGGGTGATTTGCCCGGCGAGGTGCAGGGTGCGGTAGCGCAGCCGCTTGGGTTCGCAGGTGGCGTGCTCGCCGTCGAGGGTCAGCTGCTGGGTCCAGGCGAGGATGTCGTGAGCGAGTAGCGCGAGCTCGAACCACGCGGCGTTCGCGGCGAACGAGTGGAACGGGAGGTGCCCGGCGCCGCAGGCCTTGAGCGTCTTGACGCGATCCTCGACTTCGGCGTGCTGGCGGTGCAGGGCCTCGAGCGCCGCGATGTCCGGGTCGGACTGGTCGGTGATGAAGCACTGGAAGCGGTGGGCCAGGACCTCTCGGGCGCAGGACGCGAGCAGCGGGTTGAAGCCAAACCCGGCCGCGCGGTCGCCACCGATGCGAGGTTCCCGAACAGCGCGGGCTGCCCAGCGAGCACCGCGAGATCCGAGACGCAGCGCCCGCCGTCGGCGGCCATCACCGCCAGGTCGCAGAGCACCCTGCCCGGATCATGAGCAAAACGACGCTGACGCGTCCCGGCCAGCGCCCCCGACAGGCCGCCGGTCAGCCCGAGCTGCTGCGCCGTCAGCGCCAGCAGCGCGCTCCCCGCGCGAGAAGACAAGCCCGTGCCGTCCGCGAGCACATCTACCGTTCTAGACGACGCACTTCCGATCACCTTCGAGGTGAACCTCCTGAGCGGGTGGATTGCTGGCTTCGCAACCGCAATCCTCCCCGCCCAGGCGGACGATTCAACCGCCCGACGAGCCCAAACCTCGCACCGCTACTGACAAATGCGGGCTCTCCGGACACTTGAAAATCGCATGTGTCTAGGCCGGTTGCTCAGACATTCACGCGAAGGGACGATCCTGGAACAGTTCAGCCTGCGCGACAAGGGTATCACTCGTTGAACTTCGGACCGGCATTCGCGTACGGGATCGCATCCGCCGGTGCGCGCGACGTCAGCCGCGCGTTGCGAGCGCTCGGTTTCCACGGTCTCGGCGCACGAGTGGGGCAGCGTGGTTGGCGCGTGGCCAACCCGTTCCTCTCCGACGCGCTGCTGTCAAGACCGCTAAGTGGCTGGTAGTGAATGATCGGCACACTGCGCGACGCACCACTAAGTGGCAACGGTGCGGCAACAGCCATATCGTCCGATGCGTCCGCGAACCCGCACGAGACGCTCGCGGAACGCGTGCTGCACTGCCATCCCGAACTCGCGCAGCTCGCTCGCCTGGGGTAGTGGAGCTCATCGAGCGTGATCAGCAGCCCCGTCTCGTTCTCGGCGAGCAGGCCGGTCAGCAGCTCGACCTTCGAGCGGAAAGAGAGCGTGCGCGTGTGCCGCTCGATGGTCCTGCCGCTTTCTGTAGCTCTCGACTCGTGCTCGCCCGCGTACGTAGGAGTAATGGGTCATGCGGCGCAGATCCGTTACGTGCTGCTCGGGGACCGTGCGGCTCGGGGACCGTGCGGCTCGGGGACCGTGCGAAAGCCCGGCGCGGACCACCACCGGAGCGCCCGACCGCGACCACCCCCTCGGCGCCGAGCCGGTCGAGTGCCGCGCACACCGTGTGGGCCTGCTCGAGCATGCGGTAGCCATGCGCTGTCTTCTCCGAGCCGCGCCGTGCCCGGGGAGGTCGATGCGCAGCACGCGGCGCTCGTTGGCGAGCCGGCCGATCATCGGAGCCCACGCGCGCATCGAGCCCGCGCCGCACGCGTGGATGAGCAGCGGCGGCGTTGCCTCGCAGCCGACGGCGTCCTCGCAGCCGACGGCATCCTCGCAGACCTGAACCTGGCCTGCGGGCAGCTCCAACAGCCGGCCTGCGTCGGCCTTCGCGCGGGGGCTTGCGTTCCACATCGATTCGGGCGCGTCAGGCGGCGAGCAGGTCCTCCTCGCGACGCCTGCGAACGGCCTGCCTGGCCGCGAGCGATCTCCAAAGGTGCTGCGCCGCGTACGCGCGATACGGGCGCCAGCGCTCGGACAGCCGCTGTGCAGACGCCGGGCTGCCGTCGAGTCCGAGCGATTCCAGGCTGCGCCGGATTCCCAGGTCTCCCGCGAGGAACGCGTCGGGGTCGCGCAGCGCGCGCATCGAGATGTAGCCGGCCGTCCATGGCCCGATCCCCGGGAGCGACAGTAGGCGCGAGCCGCACTCCGCCCTGTCCGCACTGCCGTCCAGGAGGACCTCGCCGCTCTCCAGCGCGCCCGCGAGCGCGAGCAGCGCCCGGCTTCGGGCGCGCGGGATGCCGACCCGCTCGGAGTCCGCGCCCGCGATCGCGGCGGGCGAGGGAAACAGGTGTGTGACCGAGCCGCATGTCCGTGGGAGCGGCTCGCCGTAGGCGGCGACGAGCCGGCCGGCCAGCGTCCTCGCCCCCGCGAGCGAGATCTGCTGGCCGAGGACCGCGCGCAGCGCGAGCTCGCGGCCGTCCACGCTGCCCGGGACGCGCAGCCCGGGAGCGTCGCGCACGAGCTCTCCGATCACACGATCGCCGCCGAGGCGATCGAGGATCGTGTGCGGATCGGAGTCGAGGTCGAGCAGCCCTCGACAGCGGTTGACCGCGGCGCCGAGGTCGCGCAAGTCCTCCAGCCAGAACGTCGCGCGGACGTGATCCTCCCGCGGCGCCAGCTCCACCACGCCGGGGGCGTGAGGCAGCCGCAGGCTGCGGCGATACGCCCCCGCCACCACCTCCTCCACCCCGGGAACGGCGCGCGCCGCGAGAAAGCCGACGATCGCCTCGCCTGCAAACGGCGCCCTGCACGCGAGCCGCACGGCGACGCCGACGCGGTCACCGCTCGCGACGTGGCGCTTCGCGCGCAGCTGGCTGGGAGTCGCCGCGAACACTTCGCGGATCGTCGTGTTGAACTGGCGCACGCTCGAGAACCCCGATGCGAACGCCACGTCCACGATCGCCGTGTCGGTGGTCTCCAGCAGGATGCGCGCCGTCTGTGCCCGCTGCGCTCGCGCGAGCGCCAGCGGACCGGCGCCCAACGCCTCCACGAGCCGCCGGCTGAGGTGACGCTCGGTGAAGCCAACGCGCCTCGCAAGCCCACAGACGCCCTCACGATCGACCACGCCGTCGGCGATCGACCTCATCGCCCGCCCAACCAGGTCCGCGCGCGAGTCCCACTCCGGCGAGCCGGGCGTCGCGTCCGGCCTACAGCGCTTGCACGCCCGGAACCCCTCGGCTTGCGCAGCCGCAGCTGTCGGCGTGAACCGCACGTTCTCGCGCAACGGCGTCCGGGCGGGACAGCTCGGACGACAGTAGACCCTCGTAGAGGTCACCGCCGTGAAGAACCACCCGTCAAAGCGGGCGTCCTTCGCAGCGATCGCCCGGTAGCAGGACTCGAAATCGAGCATCTTGCGAGCATCGCACGCCGCGGCGCCAATGTCTCGCCAGAAACGGACGTCACCGTGTAAGAAGTCCGGGCTTGCCGGACATGTACTGTTGTGAGCATCGACGAGGAAGCGCTCTTCGAGGCACAATTCCGCCGCTTCGCGGGACCGGTGCACGCGTATGCGCTGCGCCGCGCGGGCGCGGACGTGGCCGAGGACGTGACCGCGGAGACTTTCCTGATCGCGTGGCGCCGGCGCGCGCAAGCGCCGAGCGAGCCGCTGCCTTGGCTGTACGGCATCGCGCGCGGAGTGCTGGCGAACGA
>JASHYF010000105.1 GCA_030043235.1 Solirubrobacteraceae bacterium
CTGGAAGTTGGGCTCGTGCAGGCCGACCGGCGCGCGCTGCTCGATGAAGGCCACGTGGCGCCACGCGTTCGCGCCGAGACCGCCGGTGTTGTCGTGCGAGTGCCCCGTCCAGTTGAGCCCGTCCTCGGGGACGTGGTTCCACTCCTTGCACGCCACCTCGCACGCCTTGCAGCCGATGCACACCGAGGTGTCGGTGAAGAAGCCGATGCGCGGCGGGTGCTCCTCATAGCCGGAGGCGGAGGCTGGATCTCCGCCCCCCAGCAGGAGCGCCGTCAGCGCTCCCTCGCCGCGGCCCGCTGCGGCAGCGACCGGGAGGTCCCCGTCCGCGTTCCCCATATTATTTTTATTAATATTAATATTAATATTGATGGACGAACCGCTCACGGCTTCATCCCCGTCTGCGCGGTGATCCCCGCGCGCTCGCGGTATTCGCGGACCAGCTCCCGGCGCGCGGGGCCACGGGGGCGCCGGCCGGGGCGGATGTCGACGGTCAGCGCCTTGACCTCCTGGATGTGCGAGCTCGGATCGAGCGACATCGAGGACAGCTCGTTCATGGAGTCGCCCTTGGCGTAGCCGTTCGGCCCCCAGTGGTAGGGCATGCCGATCTGGTGCACGATCCGATCGGGTGGGTGGGATCCGATCCTCAGCGGCGTCATGCGGTCGGTCACCATCACGCGCGCCTCGACCGCGCCCCGGGCGCTGATCAGCGTCGCCCAGCCGCCGTGCTCGAGGCCCCGCTCGGCCGCCAGCTCCGGCGACACCTCAACAAAGAACTCCGGCTGCAGCTCGGCCAGGTAGGGCGTCCAGCGGGACATGCCGCCGGCGGTGAAGTGCTCGGTGAGGCGGTAGGTGGTGACGGCATACGGGTACACACCGGCGCCCGGGGCGCCGGGGTCGGGGTGGTAGCGGTTGTCCTCGTGCTCGAAGACTTCGCGCGCCGGGTTGCGCTGCCGGCGGTGGAGCAGGTTGCGCACGGGCGAGTCCTGCGGCTCGTAGTGCGTGGGCAGCGGCCCGTCGGCGACGCCGGAGGGGGCGAACAGCCAGCCGCGCCCGTCGGACTGCATGATGAACGGGTCGTCGCCGGCGAGCCCCGCGGGGCCGCTCGCGCCCTTCGGCGGGCGGTAGCCGGGAGGCTTGTCCGCCTCGAAGTCGGGGACGTCGTGGCCGGTCCATTCCCGTCGCTCCTCGTCCCACCACACGAGCGCCTTGCGCTCGCTCCACGGCCTGCCCTCGGGGTCGGCTGAGGCGCGGTTGTAGAGGATGCGGCGGTTTGCCGGCCACGCCCACGCCCACTCGGCGCACGTCCAGCTCTGCTCGCGCGCGGGCTTTCGCCGCGCCGTGTGGTTGACCCCTCCGGCATACGCGCCGCAGTAGATCCAGCAGCCGCACGAGGTAGAGCCGTCATCCTTCAAGGCCGTGAAGGAGGAGAGCAGCTCGCCGTCGGCGCCGCGGCCGTTGATCTCCGCGAGCACAGCCTCGGCGCTCGGCTCGTGCAGCTCGCCCTCCGTCGGGTAGTCCCAGGTGAGATCGAGCAGCGGGCGATCCATCTCCTCGCGCGAGCCGGCGAGGCGCTCGCGGATGCGACGGCCGAGGTGATAGGCGAACCACAGGTCGCTGCGCTGGTCCGCCTGCGGCTCCTGGCCCTTGTGGTGCCACTGGACCATGCGCTGGGTGTTCGTGAACGTGCCCTCCTTCTCGATGTGCGCGGCGGCGGGGAAGAAGAAGACCTCCGTGGCGATCTCCCCGGTGCGCATCTCGCCGGAGTCGATCTCCGGGCCGTCCTTCCACCAGGTGGCGCTCTCGATCAGCGAGAAGTCGCGCACCACCAGCCACTCGAGCTTGGACATGCCCAGGCGCTGCATGCGCGTGTTGGCCGAGCCGACCGCGGGGTTCTCACCGAACAGGAAATAGCCCTTCACCGTGCCCTTCACCTGCTCCATCACCGTGTCGTAGGTCGAGTGGCTGCCGGTCAGGCGCGGCAGGTAGCCGAAGCAGTACTCGTTCTCGGGCGTGGCCGCCGCCCCCCACCACGCCTTCAGCAGGCTGACCACGTAGTCGCTCATGTTGCCCCAGAAGCCCCTCCTGGGCGCGTCCGCTCCGAGGAAGCTGTAGAGGTCGTGGTGGTGGTGGGCGTGGGGGGCGGGGATGTAGCCGGGCAGCGTGTCGAACAGCGTGGGGATGTCGCTCGAGCCCTGGATCGAGGCGTGCCCGCGCATCGCCATCACGCCCCCGCCCGGGCGGCCGATGTTGCCGAGCAGCAGCTGCAGGATGGAGGCCGCGCGGATGTACTGCGAGCCCACCGTGTGCTGCGTCCAGCCGACCCCGTGCACGAACGCGGTCGTGCGCTCGCGGCCGGAGTTCTCGACGAACAGCTCGCACACGCGCTCGAAGAGATCCTGCGGCACCCCGCACACCCGTTCCACCATCTCCGGCGTGTAGGGGGCGTAGTGACGCCTCAGGATCTGCCACACGCAGCGCGGGTGCTGGAGCGTCCGGTCGAGCTTCGGCTCGCCGCGGCGGCGCTCCCCGCCGCTCGCCCACGTCGCGCCCTCGAGCTCGCGCTGGCCGGCCGCCGCCGCCGCGAAAGAGCCCTCGTACTGCCAGCTCGAGGGGTCGGTGTATCTGCCGGCGTGCTCGTCGTAGCCGGAGAACAGCCCGCCGGCGTCCGCGTCGGCGAACTCCTCGTCGATGATCGCCGGCGCGTTCGTGTACGCGAGCACGTACTCGCGGAAGTCCGATTCGGTGGCGAGGACGTGGTTGACGATCGCGCCGAGGAAGGCGATGTCCGTGCCCGTCCTCAGCGGCACGAACAGGTCCGCGAGCGCGCTCGTGCGGCTGTAGCGGGGGTCGACGTGGATGACCGTCGCGCCGCGCGCCTTCGCCTCCACCACCCACTGGAAGGCGACGGGATGCGCCTCGGCCATGTTCGAGCCCTGCAGCACGATCAAATCGGAGTTCTGCAGGTCGCCGGGGAGCGTGCTGGAGGCGCCGCGCCCGAAGGAGGTGCCGAGGCCGATCACCGTCGAGGAGTGGCACACGCGCGCCTGGTTCTCGACCTGGATCACGCCGGAGGCGGTGAGCAGCTTCTTGATCAGGTAGTTCTCCTCGTTGTCCAGCGTCGCGCCGCCGAGCGCCGCGATGCTCATGCAGCGGCGCGTGCGCCTGCCCTCGCGCTCCCACTCCCAGCCCTCGCGGCGGGTGGCCACGAATTTGCCGGCGACCATGTCCATCGCCGTCTCCAACTCCAGGCGCTCCCACTCCTCCCCGTAGGGGCGGCGGTGGAGCACGTGGCGCTCGCGCGCCGAGCCGGTTGTGAGCTGCAGCGTGGCCGAGCCCTTCGGGCACAGCCGCCCGCGGCTGTGCGGCGCGTCGGGGTCGCCCTCGATCTGGACCACCCTGCCGTCCTTCACGTACAGCTTCTGCGCGCAGCCCACCGCGCAGTAGGGGCACACGGACCCCACCACGCGGTCCGCGTCCGCGGTGCGCGCGCGCAGGGCGCTGGTGGCGCGCGACTTCGCCGCGGCGCCACGGCCCATGCGGTCCGCGCCGCGCAGCTGGCGCAGCACGGGCCAGTCCGCCGGCGATGGGCTCATCGCGCCTGTTTCTGAAGGTCGCGCGCGGCGCGCTCTCGCACCCACGCCATCAGGTGCGCCTTGCGCGTGGGGTTGAACGCCGGCGGGTCGACGAGGTGGGGGAAGCTGCCCGGCGGCACGCGCTCGCCGGCGAGCACTTGCCGGGTGGGGGCGTCGCTGCCGTGCGCCGGCAGGCCGGTGGCGAGCGTCAACGCGAGGCCGGCGGGGATGTCCGGCCCGCCTGCCGCGGTCTCGTAGCCGTGCCCGAGATCGAGGAGCTCTACGACCTGCCCACGCGTGGCCACGAGCAGGACGATACCCCTCGGCGTTGGGCACGAAGCGCGCGGAGGTCGCGGCCGCTTAGGAGCTGGTCAGGGCGTCGACGGCGCTGGCCGGTCGTGGGCGGCGGCGGCGAACTCGAGCCTCGAGCCTCGAGCGCGGCCACGCCTGTATCGACCGTCTCCGACCATCAGGGATGGCCTCATGCTCGGTGTATGTCCCCGCGGGGCCCTGCGATCAGCGCGAGCGCGTGGGCGAGCGCCGGCGCGAGCGCATCGCCAACCTGGTCGATCGCGCGGGGGTTGCCGGGGAGGTTGACGATCAATGTCGCGCCGCGCACGCCGGCGAGCGCGCGCGAGAGCATCCAGTTGGCGGTGTGCGGCTGGGAGCTCAGGCGCATCGCCTCGGCGATCCCGGGGATCTCGCGCTCGAGCACCGCGCGCGTGGCCTCCGGGGTGACGTCGTCGGGGGAGACCCCGGTGCCGCCGCTGGTGAGCACGAGCGCGCAGCGCTCCTCGTCGGCACAGCGGAGGAGGCGAGCTTCGATCAGCGCGCGGTCGTCGGGCACGAGCTCGCGCGCGACGACCGTCGCTCCGAGCTCGCGCGCGAGCGCCTCGAGCCGCGGACCGCTCTCGTCCTTGCCGTCGCCGGCGGCCTTCGAGGTGCTGACCGTGATGGCGGCTGCGTGCACGCAGCTCAGCTGTCCTCGCGGCGGTAGTCGCTGCGCCCACCGCGCTTTTCGAGCAGCACCACCTGCTCGAGCTCGATCCCGCGCTCGAGCCCCTTGGCCATGTCGTACACCGTGAGCGCCGCCACCGCGCATGCGGTCATCGCCTCCATCTCCACGCCCGTGCTCGCGACCGTGTGCGCCTCGCCGAGCAGCTCCACGACGCCCGCGTCGACGTCCACGCTGGCGGCGACGTCCACGAACGTCAGCGGCAGGGGGTGGGCGAGCGGGATCAGCTGGGCGGTCTGCTTGGCGGCCTGGATGCCCGCGATCCTCGCCACCCCCAGCACCTCGCCCTTCGGACCGTCGCCCGCCCGCACCGCACGGGCGCTCGCCGGCGACATTCGCACACGTGCCCGCGCGCGGGCGACGCGCTCACCGGGCGGCTTTGCGCCGACGTCCACCATCCGTGCGGAGCCGTCGCGGTCCACGTGCGTGAGGCCGGCGGCACGACCCCCGGCGCTGGCCATCGCCGCGGGCGAGACCGGCGCGGCCGGGGTTCCCGGCGCCCACTCGCCGCTTCCCTCGGCGCTCCCGTCGCCGAGGACTTCGCGCTTCCAGATGGGAGCCTCGGCCTTGATGCGGTCGATGGCTTCGCGCGCAGCGGCGAAGGCCGCCGGCCGGTGGGCGGCGGACACCGCCACGATCACGCTGGGCTCGCCCAGCGGCACGCGGCCGACGCGGTGCTCGGCGGCGGCGGCGCACAGCTTGTGGGCGAGCGCGCACTCGCGCACGATGCGCTCGATGCGCTCCCGCGCCATGGCGGCATAGCTCTCGTATTCGAGGCACTGCACCCTGCGGGTGACACCCTCGAACGTCACGATCGCCCCGGCGGCCTGGTCGGCCACCGCCTGGCGCAGCCGCTCTCGCGAGAGCGGGCGCTCGCTGATCTGCACGTGCACGCGCGCCGGCGCCCAGCCGGCGTCATCGAGCGGGGTCTCTCCACGCAGGCGCTGCTCGCTGCTCGCGTCCTCCACCTCGTGGGCGCCGCCGCTGAGCGGCGGGATCAGGGCGAGCTCGTCCTCGCTGTGCAGCTCTGTGCTCGGGTCGGCGTACTCGCGGTTGACGGCCATCACCACGGGCATCCGCGGCAGCAGCTCGCCCAGGCCGTCGCGCCGTGCGAGCTCGTGCAGCGCGTCCGCCACGGTGGCGCCACGGGGCAGGCTCAGCTCCACGCTGTCCGCACCGGCGCGCTCGCGCAGCACGGCGAACAGCCGCACGCTCATGACCATCGCGTCCGAGGCGCTCACGCCCATG
>JASHYF010000106.1 GCA_030043235.1 Solirubrobacteraceae bacterium
TGCACGAGTTCAACCTCGGCGAGGGCGAACACGACTTCCGCGTCCCCGACGGCGGTCTGCTCGCACCCGGCGCCGGCGGAGTCTGGCTGCCCACCGCCGCGCTCGTCGTGGAGATCGTCTCGCCGAACGACGAGAGCTGGGAGAAGCTCCCCTTCTACGCCGCCCACGAGGTGGATGAGGTGCTGATCGTCGACCCCGCCGTGCGCTCGGTCAGCTGGCTCGCGCTGAGCGACGGTGAGTACCGGCCCGTGCAGCGTAGCGGGCTGATCGATCTGGGCGCGAGCGATCTGGCCGAGCAGATCGACTGGCCACCCTGCGCGTAGCAGGCGTGGTCGAGATGCGCCGCGCCGGCATGTGGAAGATGCTCGCCTGCGCGCCGAGCCGCGGGGATTTTCGCAGGCTTTCAGGGAATGTTCACCCACGCCGAGGTCAGGCGCGGCGGCCTGCCGCCCGAGCGTGAAAGGCGCTGTCGCGCCCGCGAGCGCGTCATCCCGACGCGAAGTCGCGATTGAGGACGGCGGTCAGGTCGGCCCAGCTCGCCTGCTGGGGATGCAGCCCCAGCAGGCGCTCGACGCCGCGGGCGATCAGCTCGAACTCGCTGTGATCGACGCCGTATAGGAGAATCGCCCCCGCGTGGGGTCGCTGCGCGGCCGCCCAGTCGCGCAAGATGTCGGGGAAGTCGCGAACGTTGTGAGTGACGAGGATGCGCTCGTCCTCCGCTGCGAGCACGAGCACGCTGTCGTCGTCGAGCCCCTCGAGCGCGGGCTCTCGATCGAGTGCGCGAACGTCGTGACCACCCTCTTGCAGGCGATGACCAACCCTGGGCCCTGAGACGTGCGCGTCGAGCAGGAGGCGCACCGGCGCGGCGCGCTATCGCGGGCGGGGGATGTGCATGAACGGGTAGAGCGCGTGCAGCTCCTCGAGCGGGCGACGGCTCTCCACCAGCAGCGCCTCGATCTCCTCCGGGAAGCGCTCCGCGTAGGCCTGCGCGATGCGCAGGTGTCGGCTGCTGAGCAGCGGATGCGCTTCGAGCAGCAGAGCCTCATCGCCGGCGTGGGAGCGCAACAGCTCGATGATCTCCCACACGTCGAGGCCGCTGCCTATGACCCACGCGCGGCGCGGTCTGCCACGAAAAGCGATGCCGGGAAGCAGCCGCGCCTTTGCGGCCTCCTCGGCGAGCTCCTCGACCACGACGCTGCGGGAGCGCCCGGAACGACGGACCTCGTCGGCCACAAGCATGCTCGCCTGCACGCCGAGCCGGATGGAGAACGGTTGTGTCTTCGCCGGAGCCATTGACTACACTGTAGTCAATGTAGTGGATGCCGGTGCGCTCGAGCCCTCTGCATGCGTGGACCGAGCGTCCGCGCTCGCCCCCGTGGTCGCCCTGCGCCGAGGCTATGCTCGACTTGTGCGCGCACTGGTCCTGGACCCGCCCACGGCGGGGCTCGAGGAGCTCCTCGAGCGCCGCCGCCGCTCCGGGCTCGATCGTCTCGACGAGGTGTGGGAGGGTGTCCTGCACATGGTTCGCGCGCCGAGCCACGCCCACGCCTCGATCGAAGCGCAGCTGTTCATGATCTTGGGTCCATTGGCGCGCGCCGCGGGCCTGGAGCCAATCGGTCGGTCCAACCTCGGCGAGGACGAACACGACTTTCGTGTGCCGGACGGCGCCCTGCACAGGCCCGGAGCGTCGGGTACATGGCATCCGACTGCCGCGCTCGTGCTCGAGATCGTCTCGCCGGGCGACGAGACATGGGAGAAGCTTCCCTTCTACGCCGCCCACCAGGTGGATGAGGTGCTGATCGTCGACCCCGCCGTGCGCTCGGTCAGCTGGCTCGCGCTGAGCGACGGTGATTACCGGCCCGTGCAGCGAAGCGGGCTGATCGATCTGAGCGCGAGCGACCTGGCCGAGCAGATCGACTGGCCACGCTGCGAGTAGCCGGCGTGGCTGGGCTGCGCCGCGCGGGCATGTAGAAGCCCGCGGTGTGCTCGAGCTGGAGGGCGTAGACCTGGTCGTGTGCCCCGGCGATTCTCGGAACAGGATCTCATGCCGGTCCAGCTCACGCCGCCGTCGCTGAGCACGTCAACGTGTGTGCCCAGCAAGCTCTCCAAGTCTTGCCAGAGCCCCACGAGGTCGAGCAGGCTGCGTCCTGGTTCCATCTCGACGAGGAGGTCTACGTCGCTGCTCGCATCGTTGTCTCCTCTCGCCGCAGAGCCGAACACCCGGACGTTGCGCGCCCCGTGACTCGTTGCGTAACCCAGGATCTCCTGGCGCCGAACACGCAGGGCCTCGAGATCGATCCGTGTTGGCTGGTCATTCATGCTCGCATCACATTAGAGCCACGTGGCGTGCCTTGGTGGCGCGTCGTAAAGGACCAAGGCATCCGTTACCGGCTACGGGCGCCAAATGGGACGTGCGGCTGACGCTCCAACACGTCGGCCGCGGACGAGCTGCCGAACCGTGGGGGTTACCCCCCGCCGACAATCGAGGTTAGCTTTCATGCCCGCGTGCGGGCACCCTCGGGCGGATGAAAGTTCTTGTTCGTGTGGGCGCGTTGGTGGTGCGGGAGGCGATGATGGTGGGGTCGCTCGTGACCGCCGTCGTTTTCCTTGGTGCCTGTGAGCCCGTGGTTAGCTTGGCGTGGAAGCCTCTCCGGAACCCCGGACTGTTGCCTTGAGCACGACCATCAGACTCGTCAGTTTGGAGGCTTCCCGGCGACG
>JASHYF010000107.1 GCA_030043235.1 Solirubrobacteraceae bacterium
CGCGATCATGCCGGAGAACGTGGTCGTAGGCGAAGACGCCAAGGAGGTCGCCCAGTTCCTGGCGAAGTACTCGGGGCTGCAGGCGCAGAAGGTTCCGTCCACGAGCATCACGCTGTCGACGAAATAGCGCGACGCAGGTCGTTGACGTCGGCACGACCGCAGGACGCTTCGCGTGGCGGTCGTGCCGACGTCAACGATCTGCTTTGGCGGGACACGGGCCGCGGGGATTCGAGGGGGCTGCAAGGGACGGGATAGGCTCCGCGCGTGCTCGACCTGAAGCTCATTCGCGAGGACCCCGACGGGGTTCGCGCCGCGTTGGCGCGTCGCGGCCCGGAGGCCGCGGCGGGGCTTGATCGCGTGATCGAGCTCGACCGGCGCCGGCGCGAGCTGCTTCCGCAGCTGGAGGGGCTGCGCGCGGAGCAGAACCAGGCGAACGCGCGCATCAAGGCGGCCGCCGACGCGGGCGAGCGCGAGCGCGAGATCGCGGCGATGCGCGGCGTGGCGGCGCGCGCGAAGGAGCTCGAGCAGGAGCTGGGCGAGGTCGAGCAGAGCCTGCAGGAGGCGCTCGTGCCGCTGCCCAACCTGCCCGATCGGACAGCCGCGGACGGCCCCGAGGACGAGCTCGTGCGCGAGGTCGGCACGGTCTCTGAGCTCGGCTTTTCGCCGCGCGACCATCTGGAGCTCGCCGGGGAGATGATCGACACCGAGCGCGCCGCGAAGGTGTCGGGCACGCGCTTTGCGTATCTGAAAGGCGAGCTCGTGATGCTCGAGCTGGCGCTCGTGCGCTGGGCGTTCGAGAAGGTGCGTGCGGCGGGATTCGAGCCGGTCGTGCCGCCCGTGCTGGTGCGCGAACGCGCGCTTTACGGGACCGGATTCCTGCCGGACACCGAGCAGCAGATCTACAGCGTGCCCGAGGACGAGCTGTTCCTGGTGGGGACCTCCGAGGTCGCGCTCGCCTCGCTGCACGACGACGAGATCATCGATCGCGAGCGCCTGCCGCTGCGCTATGCTGGCTTCTCGCCGTGCTTCAGGCGCGAGGCGGGGGCAGCCGGCAAGGACACGCGCGGCATCATCCGCGTGCACCAGTTCGACAAGGTGGAGATGTTCAGCTTCGTCGCGCCGGAGGACTCGGCGGACGAGCACGAGGCGATCCTCGCGATCGAGGAGCAGATCCTCGGCGAGCTCGCGCTGCCCTATCGCGTGATGAACATCGCCGTCGGCGATCTCGGCAACTCGGCCGCGAAGAAGTACGACTGCGAGGCATGGCTGCCGAGCCAGGGGCGCTACCGCGAGCTGACCTCGTGCTCGAACACCACCGACTACCAAGCCCGCCGCCTGAACATCCGCACGCGCGCCGCGTCGTCCCCGAAGGGGGAGCGGGGCACGCGGGCGCTGCACACGCTCAACGGCACCGCCGTCGCCGTCGGGCGCACGATCGTGGCGCTGCTCGAGAACGGGCAACAGGAGGATGGGAGCGTGGTGCTGCCCTCGTGCCTGGCTGCCTACGGCGCGCCGCAGCAGCTTGCAGCCGGCTCGCGCGAGTAGACGCTCGAGCGAGTCTTCCGCGCCAGGCAGAGGGCCGGCTCACACGGCGGGCGGCGGCCGGTAATGATTGGACCGAAGTTGCGGCTAGCCGCAACTTCGGGACTAGACAATAAGAAGATAGTCTCTCCGCTAAGTGTCAAGTGGGGAGCGGCAGGCGGCAGATGAGGCTCAGCGGACGAGGATCCTCGAGGCGATGGCCGAGATGACGGCGGAGCGCGGCGCCGGCGGGAGCGTGTCCGTGGCGGAGGTGATCGCGCGTGCGGGAGTCTCGAGCGCCGCCTTTCACGAGGCGTTTGCCGACCGCGAAGCCTGCCTGCTGGCGGCCTTCGAGCTTGGCGTCGAGCGCGCGCGCAGGGGCATGGTTCCCGCCTACGACGCCGAGACGCGCTGGCTGGACGCGATCAAGCTCGCGCTCGTGGCGTTCCTGTGCTTCCTCGAAGAGGAGCCCGCGCTCGGGCGCCTGCTGGTCGTGTATTCGATGAGCGGCGGCGAGCGGCTCCTGCGCCGCCGCGCGAGCGTGTTCGCCGAGCTCGCCGCGATGGTCGATCGCGGCGCTCTGGAGGGCTCGCCTGGCCGCCCGCAGCCGCCCAGGGTGATCGCCGAGGGCGTTGTGGGAGCGGTGCAGGCGGTGCTGCAGAACCGGCTGCTGGCCGGCCCGCCGGACGGAGTGATGGAGCTGTTCGGGTCTCTCGTGAGCATCATCGTGATGCCCTATCTCGGCGTGGGCGTCGCGCGGCGAGAGCTCGTCCGGCCGGCACCCCGCCCGCGCGCTCACGCGGCGTTCGCCCCGCCGCAGGGCGAGAGCGCCGGCCGACTCGATCCCGGCCTCGGCGTGCGCCTGACCTATCGCAGCTCCCGTGTGCTGGATGCGATCGCGCGCTACCCCGGGGCGAGCAATCGCGAGGTGGCCGACCGCGCGGGCATCGTCGACCAGGGCCAGGTCTCGAAGCTGCTGGCGCGTCTGCACGCGCGCGGCCTGATCGCGAACATCGGCGCGGGCAAAAGTCGCGGAGCTCCCAACTCGTGGAGGCTGACCGAGCCGGGGGAGCGTCTCCTGGCGCTGGACGCTAGCCGATCTGGAAGGTGAGCGAGTCACAGTCGCCGTGCTTCGGCGTCAGCAGCAGGCGGTAGCTGCCGGCGCTCAGCGTGCCGTGCGCGCCGAGGTGCTGCGAGTTGCGTCCGGGGAAGGCGGTCATCTGCAGTGCGTGGCCGAGCGTCTGCCAGTGGGCGTGCCGATGTCTACCCACGCGCTTCTGCAACGAGGCGCCCACCCGCACCAGCATGCTGCTCACGAACGTGAAGCCGATCTTGGCGATCTTCGGATGCGCCGTGTCGAGGGCGATCAGCGCCTTCGTCGTGAGCGCCAGATCTGAAAGTCGCTCAGACGCGGCCACGGGGGGCGGAGGCGCTGCGACCGGCGCCGGCGAGTCCTCAGCGCCCGGGTCGCTTCCCGTGCTGGGGGGGATGGAGGAGGCGCCCGGTTCCGAGCCGCCGCCCGGCGAGGGTTTTTCGCCGCCGGCCGACGGCTGGAAGGCGGCGATCCCGTCGGGCGTGCCCACGCCCGTGGGGCCGTCGTAGCCCTTGCCCGCGCTGCAGATCGGCTGCCCGGAGCAACTCGCCTTCGCCTCTTCCGCGGGCGTGCAGCCCGTCGTGTACGTCTCTTCGTCGAACGGCTGCAGGCACTCTCCGTTGGAGCCTTCGGTCACGTCGTGCAGCGGCGATGGCGATGGGGCGGCGTTTTCGTATCGGGCGGCGTTTTCGTAGAGCGTTCGCGCGGGATATGGGACGCCGTGCGCGCCTCCCGCCAGCGCGAACGTGGCGGCGATCAGCGGCGAGGCCAGGCTGGTGCCGCCGACCGCGCACCAGTGCGCGGGGGAGCCCGGGACGAACGATTCGTCGCATTCGCCGCTGTTCGCCGAGGAGTCGTACACCGCCACGCCGGAGAAGGGGTCGGCGTCCGCCGACACGTCGGCGACCGCGCGTTTGCTCCCGCAGCCGACCGTGCTCCAATCCGAGGTCTCCTGTTGCCAGGGCTGGGCTTCGAACAGCACGCTGCAGCCCCCGCCGCTCGCACCGAAGCCTTCCGCTTCTCCTTCTTCCCGTTCTTCGCTGACGGCGCCGCCGTCGTTCCAGACCGTCTCGCCGGTCCATTCGCCGTCAGGACCCGGTTCCGCGAGCCTCGTCCCGCCGACCGCGATCACGTACTGAGAGGAGGCCGGGAAGTTCGCGTATTCCTGCGGTTCTTCTTCGAGCCAATTGCGAAAGCCGTCGTCGCCGGCTGAAGCGGTGATGACGATGCCGGGGTGGTCGAACGCTCGATCGTATCTTTCCGCTTCTTCGCAGCCGGCGCCTTCCTCGCACTCAGGGCCTCCCCACGAGTTGGAGATCTCGTCCGCGCGCATCACTTCGGCCGCGGTCAGCTCAGCAGTGGCGAGGTCCGCGTACGAGGGGGATTCTGCCTCGACCAGCACGATCTTGCAGCTCTTCTGGCAGATCGCGTGGGCCGTCTCCACGTCCAGCGAGATCTCGATCGCCCAGCCCCTGGCTTCCTGCACCAGTTTGCAGGCTGCGGCGTCGTCCTCTTTGCAGGCGGTTTCTTCGTCTGTCAAGGCTCCTTTCGACTGTGGAAAGGGCATCGGACTCGGGCTCGACTGCCCGTCCTGGTTGACCTTCTCGAAGCATTCGTCCGCCACGGTGCATTCGGGCAGCGAGAGCTCGTGGTCGTACTGGCTGAGGTCTTCTTCGATCGTCAGGTCGTTGTAGGCGTCGACCAGGGCGATCGTCTGTTCGCTCCCCGCTTCCGTCGGCAGCGAGTACACGCTGTGCAGTCCCCGCGGTCCGAGGACGAACGGTTCGAACCCGGTCGTCTCGGCCCGCGAGGTGGCCCGGCGGGACGCGTCCAGGGGACGCAGACGCGCTCGTGCCTGCCCGGTGCGTGGCACCAGGCGCTGCGCCATGCACGCTGCGTGGCCGGGCGCCGGCGCCGGGCAAACGCCGCGTACGCCATAGTCCGACGCGGGCAGGGGCGATCGCGCGCCGGCGGACAGAGACGAGCGCGCTCCCGCGGCCATCGCCGGCGCCCACGCCAGCGCGAACGCGCCCGCGGCGACGCTGATCGACATGGCGATTTCTCGCTTGCGCGCAATCATCGGCGAACACGCCCCACGTTTGTGGTGTCGGCGTCCAGGACGCATCGCTTTAGGCGCGGGACAGCGCGCAGACGCACGAGCGGATCGTCACCAGATCGTTACAGGCTGGTCACACAAGCGTCACGCCGGGCGCCCGCGCGCTCATCGATGATGGCGACGGGACGGTGGGACACGGCAGCAGGCAGCGTCCAGCCTGCCCGTAAGGGCGAGGAGGGGGGTGGGCCGCCGACACCCGCGCGCACCGAACCGCGCAGGGCGCAACCGAACGGGGCGGGAGGCGAGACCCGCCCCGTTCGCCATGCGCGCTCCCCTGCACGGCACGTGACGATGCCCTGCGAGCATTACGCTGATATCCGTGTCACCGCCGTTCGGCTTCCTGTTGGCCGCGGAACCGCCCTCCCGCAGGGTTGGAGCCGTGGTCGCGCTCGCGGCGGTGGCGCTGTCGACGGTGATCGTCTATCCGCTCGCGCACGTCACGCCCGTGGTGTCGCTGAGCGTGGTGTATCTGCCCGCGGTGCTGGTCGTGTCGGTCACCTGGGGCGTATGGCTCGGCGTCGGCAGCGCGGTGCTCAGCGCAGCGGCGTTCAACTTCTTCCACCTGCCTCCCGTCGGCCACTTCACGATCCAGAACTCAGACAACTGGGTTGCGCTGGTCGCGTTCCTGGTGGTCGCGATCATCGCCAGCTCGGTGGCCGAGGTCACGCGCGCCCGCACCCGCGATGCGGACGAGCGCCGGCGCGAGGCCGACCTGGCGGCCGAGATGGCGCGGCTGCTGCTGCGCGGCGAGAGCCTCGCCGAGTCGCTGCCCACGGCTGCCGCGCGCCTCGCGCAGACGCTCGAGCTGGGCTCGGCGGCGATCCAGATGGAGGCGGTCGAGGCGGACGAGCGCACGGTCGCGTTCCCGTTGCGCGAGGGCACCAGACGCCTGGGGACCTTGGTGGTGGGCGCCGACACCTCCGAGGCGAAGCTGCGCAGGCTGCAGGAGCGCGTCGTCCCCGCGCTGGAGGCGCTGCTCAGCGCGGCGCTCGAGCGCGAGGGCCTGCTGGGCGGAGTCGTGGAGACGGCGGCGCTGCGTCGCGCGGACACCGTGAAGACGGCGCTGCTGCGCGCGGTCTCGCACGACCTGCGCTCGCCGCTCACGGCGATCTCGGCAGCCGGCGCGGCGGTCGGATCGCCGTCGCTCTCGCCGGAGGAACGCGAGGAGATGGCCAGCGTGATCCAGGAGGAGGCGCGGCGCCTGTCGCGGCTGGTCGACAACCTGCTCGACCTCTCGCGGCTGGAAGCCGGCGCGGCCGAGCCGCACAGGCAGTGGACCTCGATCGAGGAGCTGATCCGGGGGGCGCTCGCCGAGCTGGCGCCGCGCCCGCAGGACTTCGCCCTGTCGATCGATCGCGACCTGCCGCTCGTGAAGGTCGACGCCGTGCAGATGGAGCGCGCGTTCGTGAACGTGCTGGAGAACGCGCGGCGCCATTCCGGCGGCCATCCCGTGTCGGTGCGGGCGCGCGCCGTGCGCACGCTGGCGGGCGAGGGCGACCGGCTGATTGTGCGCGTGGTCGATCGCGGCCCCGGCATCCCCCCAGCGCAGCTGGAGCGCGTGTTCGAGCCGTTCTACAGCGCCGGCACCGCGCGCGGCGGACGGCGCGGCTCGGGTCTCGGGCTGGCGATCGCGCGCGGCTTCATGGAAGCCAACGGCGGCTCGCTGCACGTGGAGTCGCTCCCCGGCCAGGG
>JASHYF010000108.1 GCA_030043235.1 Solirubrobacteraceae bacterium
ACGAGTCGATCGCAGGGAAATTCTGGGTTCCGGTGCCACGGCAGCGCGGCAACTACCTGGTCAGCCTGGTGCTCAGGGACAGCAGGGGCGTGGCGCGCGCGGAGAGCGACGCGACCCCGCCATTCCACTAGCGTCGTGCCCCGACGGGGCATCGCGATCGCTCGCGGCGCGAGCTACAACCGCCCCGATCCCTGCGCGGCCGCTTCGGCTTGCTGCAGCTGGCGCTCGACGAGGTCCAGCCCCGCCGTCCAGAACTCGGGGTCGGCGAGGTCGATGCCGACGATCGCCCCGACCTCCTCCGGGCTTTTGGACCCCCCCGCGGCCAGCATCTCCAGGTACCGCGGCACGAGCTCGGGCCCGGTCTGCTCGTAGCGCTCATACACCGACAGCGCGAGCAGCTGGCCGTAGGCGTACGCATACACGTAGCCAGGGCTGGGTGTTGACCGGCGGGCTGTCGTCGATACCCGCGGCGTTCCGTCCCTCCGCTGACCGGCGATGCATAGAGACAACGCATATCCGAGAGCACTCTCGCGCTCAGAATGCTCTCGGATATAAGTAGATGTGGAGGGGCTTGGGGTACCGCTCGGTCTCTCTATGCGTTTGGGGGGAACCGGCTAGAACCGTTGCCACCGCGCAGCTCGCCGACCGTCGGGCTAGGACGCATGGGCTGCGGGCGCGGAGGTGCGGGCGGAGACGGTTGGGGAGCGGGCTTGCCGAACATTGCAACCAGTCTATCCCTGCGCGACGAGGGCCACGACCCACGCGAGCACCACCAGTGTTTGGCCGCCGAACGATCACGAGTACGCGCAGCTCGCGCCGACCGAGTAACGGAGGAACCGATATCGGGGGGACAGGGGTTGGAGGGCGTGGTTGTGCGGTATTCGGTGGAGCGTGGGCGGTTTCGTGGGCGGTCTGAGCGCCGCGAGCCCATCGGTCGCTTCACGCCGTCCGTGCTCGTCGCCTCCTCGGCGCCGGCCGCGAAGGCGGCGAAGTGCGGGTGTCGCCTGTTGGGCTTGCTAGCTGGCGCTCGAGGTCGGTGAACGCATCGATGATCTCAGGCGCCTCGTAGGCGCGGTTGCGGCGGCCGATCGTGATCTGCTGCAGGACCCCCGCCTGGACAAGCCGCTGGATCGCGTCGTTCGCCGGCTTGAACGTGCGCCCGATGAGCGCCGCAGCGCTCTCGGCAGTGAGGACGGGGGCACCGGGAACACGACGCAGCAGCAGGTCGGTTGCGGAGTTCGCCCGTACCCGCCCGAGACGCGCACGCCACTCCCGCTCCAACTCGGCCACGCGCGACTCGAAGCCAGCGGCATCGTGCACCGCGCGCGTGCATGCGCTCGCGAAAGTGGCGATCCAGCGGTTCGCGCCTGCCATCGCCTCATTCGAGTCCGCCGGGCCGACGTACCTGGTCGCGGTCAATCCCCCCACGTAGTCGCGCGCGAGCGTGGCGAGCACCAGGGAGACGGGCGCGAGCACACGATCTGCGAGCCCGCGGCGACGAAGGATCAGGTGGATGATCGCTCGGCCGGCACGGCCGTTCCCGTCTACGAACGGATGGATCGTCTCGAACTGCGCATGGGCAAGCGCCGCCTGCACCACGGCGGGCAGGTCATCGCCGTTGCTGAAAGTGACGACATCAGCCATGAGCTGCTCGACGAGCTCTGGTGGCGGGGGAACGAAGTCAGCAGAGCATGGGTTGTAGTCGCTGCCGCCGATCCAGTTCTGCGCGTCGCGGAAGCGGCCACCGTGCCTCGCCAGTCTCGTTCCCGCCAGCAGCCTGCAATGCAACTCCAACAGCAACTCGACGGTGATCCCATCGCCCCGACCAACCCGATCGAGGCCATGGCGCATCGCATCGATGTTCCCGAGCACCTCGATCGCGGTCACGTCCGACGTTTGCTCGCGCATCAAGCGAACGGCCTCGGCCCGCAGCAAGCGTCGCGCACCGATCTCAAGCCCCTCGATCCGGGACGACGCGACAGACTCGGCTCGCAGCAAGATACGCGCGAGAGCCTCGGTATCCGCGAGCGCCATCGCCTCTGAGTTGAGACGCGCAATCGCCGCTTCCGCATCGGCGATGTCTGCGGCGACATCCCCGGCGAGCACGAAGGCTCGCCCCAAGAGCCGATCGGGGACGTAGGCGTGGTAGTCGCACGACCGCCTCTCCCGACGCGGCAGACCCGCGTCGGCGATCCCGCTCGTCCAGTGCCGCTTCAGAAGCTCCGACATACTTGATCCTTATCGGAGCTTAGTCGAAAACCTCCAATATGGATGGGCGCTGGCGACCTGCTCGAACGCGCGCGCAACTCACTTTGACCGCCTCGACGGCAGCGTAGTCGAGCGCGACGCGATCGGCCCAGGAAACGATTTCCATCGTGACGTGGACGACCTCGGAACTGATACCGCGCCGCTCCATCGGCGGTCGGGGAGACAGGATTCGAACCTGCCGACCCCCGACCCCGCACGGCTACACGCGCCCTGACGCCTGCGCCGCCGCTTCGGCTTCCTGAAGCTGGCGCTCGACCAGGTCCAGCCCCGCCGTCCAGAACTCGGGGTCGGCGAGATCCACGCCGACGATCGCCCCGACCTCCTCGGGGCTTTTCGACCCCCCCGCCGCGAGCATCTCCAGGTACCGCGGCACGAGCTCGGGCCCGGTCTGCTCGTAGCGCTCGTACACCGACAGCGCGAGCAGCTGGCCGTAGGCGTACGCGTACACGTAGCCGGGGCTGCCGATGAAGTGGGGAATGTAGGACCACCA
>JASHYF010000109.1 GCA_030043235.1 Solirubrobacteraceae bacterium
CCGCTGGCGCGCGACAGGGACTCGTTCGAGGCGCTCTACGCACAGCGCCTGCCGCTGTACGAACAGCTGGCCGACGCCTTCCTGCCCTTCGATCGCGGAAGCTCCGCGCCCCCGGTGGCGCTGCGCGCGCTCCCCGCATTGCGCGCCCTGGCCGCCGCGCCTTCCGGCACGCGTCTTCTGTGGGCGAGCTCGGCCTCCGGCGAGTACCCGGTGCTCGTCGGGCGCGGGCTTCTCCCCCCGCCGCGACGATCGTCCGGCGGCTCGCCCGCGGAGCGGATCGCGGCGCTGTGGCCGCTCGACCGCTCGCGCTCGCGCTCGTTCTGCGTGAGCGACGAGACCGTGCGCGCGCTGTACGCGGGGCGCCTGGGCGAGCTGGCGGGCACCTTCGCGATCCCACCCGGAGAGGCGCACAAGACGCTCGCGAGCGCGGAGCGCGTGTGGCAGTGGCTCGTCGACGCGCGCGCGACGCGCGCGGATCACGTGGTGGCGCTGGGCGGCGGCGTGGTGGGCGACCTGGCGGGCTTCTGCGCGGCCACCTACCAGCGCGGCGTGCCGGTGGTGCACGTGCCGACGACGCTGGTCGCGCAGGTCGACTCGGCGTACGGCGGCAAGACCGGCGTTGACCTGCCGCAGGCGAAGAACTACGTGGGCGCCTACCATCAGCCGGCGGGCGTGCTCGTGGAGGTGGACACGCTGAGCACGCTGCCCGCGGCGGAGCTGGCGGCCGGCTGGGTGGAGGTGCTGAAGACGGCGCTGATCGCCGGCGGGGAGCTGTGGGAGGCGGTGGCGAGCGGCGCGGCCACCTTCGCGTCGTCATCCACCTTCGATGACGACGCGAAGGTGGATGAGGACCAGGTGGAAGCGCGGACGATCGTGGCGTGCGCGCGCACGAAGCTCGCGGTGGTCGCGGCCGACGAGCGCGACGCGGGCCGCCGGCAGGTGCTGAATCTCGGCCACACGGTCGGCCACGCGATCGAGACGGCCACCGGCTACGGGCGCTACCGCCACGGCGAAGCGGTCGGCCTCGGCCTGCTGGCGGCGCTGCGGCTGTCCGGACAGGAGGAGCTGCGCGAGCGGGTGCGCGCTTTGATGCGGGCGCGCGGGCTGCCCGTGACGTTGAACGACGATTTTGAGGAGGAGGGTTCGGTGGACGGCATCCTGGCGGCGATTGCGCGGGACAAGAAGCGGGTGGGGGAGACGGTGCCGTTCGTGCTGGTGCGTGCGCCCGGCGAGGTCGAGCACGGCCGCGCCGTCCCCACCGCGGAGGTCCGCGCGGCTGTGACGGAGCTCCTGCACCCCATCAAGGGGCACCCCCCCAGCCGGGGGGCACCCCCTTCGGGGGCACACCCCGAAGGGCGCACCCCCGATGGGGGCACAGGCAGGCAGGCAGGCGGGCGATGAGCGCACGCGCGTGGCGCATCGAGGTGATGCACGGCGTGAACCTCGACCAGCTCGGGCGCCGCGACCCGCTGCTGTACGGCACGCTCACGCTGGCCGAGCTCGAGCGCCGGATCGAGACGGACGCGCGCGAGCTCGGCCTGGCGACGCGCTTCTTTCACACGAACCACGAAGGCGAGCTGATCGAGCGCCTGCACTCGTTGCGCGACCAGGCCGACGCGATCCTGCTGAACCCTGGCGCGTGGGGCCACTACGCTTGGGCGATCCGCGACGCGCTCGACATCGCCGCGCTGCCCACGCTCGAGATCCACCTCTCCGACGTGCAGAGCCGCGAGCCCTGGCGGCGCGTGTCGGTGTTCGACGGCCTCGAGCAGCGTTTCGCGACCGTGTCGGGGCGCGGGCCGGACGGCTATCGCGACGCGCTCGCGCTGCTGCGCGAGGAGCTCGAGCGAGGGCGCGGATGAGCGGCGCGGCGACGCGTCCGGCGCGGGCCGCCTCGGCGCCCACGGAGAGGCCGGACGGCGGCGCGGCGGAGACGGCGCGCGCGGCGAAGCTGGCGCGCCGGCTGGAGGAGCTCGAGCTGGACGCGCTGCTGGTGGACTCGCTCGTGGACGTGCGCTACCTGACCGGTTTCACCGGCAGCAACGCGCTCGTGCTGCTGGTCGCGGACGCGGCGCGCGCGCGGCTGGGCGGCCACCGCTTCTTGAGCGACTTTCGCTACGCGACGCAGTCCGCGGAGCAGGTGCCCGGCGTGTTCGCGCGCGAGATCGTGCAGGGCGAGCTGATCGAGGAGCTCGCGAGCGCGCTCGCCGGGGACGGCGGTGGGCGCCTGGGCTTCGAGGAGGCGAGCGTGAGCGTCAAGTGCCACCGCCGGCTGGCGGAGCTGCTCGGCCGCGATTGGGAGCTCGTCCCGTGCGCCGGCGTGGTGGCGGGTGCGCGCGCGGTGAAGGACGCTGAGGAGGTCGCGCGCATCCGCGCCGCCAGCGAGCTCGCGGACGAGGCGCTGCGCACGCTCCTGGAAGCGGGCCTGGTGGGGCGCAGCGAGCGGGAGGTGGCGATCGAGCTCGAGCTGTGCATGCGCCGCCTGGGGGCGCAGGCGCCGAGCTTCCCGTCGATCGTCGCCGCCGGCCCCCGCGGCGCGCTGCCGCACGCGGAGGCGAGCGACGAGCGGATCCCGGCGGACGTGCTCGTGACGATCGACTGGGGCGCCCTGCACGAGGGCTACTGCTCGGATTGCACGCGCACGTACGCCACCGGCGAGGGCGTCTCGGCGCGGGCGCGGGAGATCTACGAGCTCGTGCTGCGCGCCCAGCAGCGGGGCCTCGACGCGCTCAGGGCGGGGCCGAGCGGGCGTGAGGTGGACGCGCGCGCGCGCGAGGTGATCGAGCAGGCCGGCCAGGGCGAGCACTTCGGGCACGGCCTCGGCCACGGCGTGGGCATGGAGATCCACGAGGCCCCGCGCCTGGCGCGCACGGCGCCGGAGGACCAGCCGCTGCGCGCGGGCAACGTGGTGACGGTCGAGCCCGGCGTGTACCTGCCCGGCGTGCTCGGCGTGCGCATCGAGGAGCTGGCGGTGGTGCGCGAGGGCGGCTGCGAGGTGCTGACCGGCCTGCCGCGCGAGCTCACCGTCGTCTCCTGAGCGCGCCGCCGGCCGCTCTGGGCGTGCACGCGAGATCCGCGGCCGTCCGCCCGGCTCGGCGCCGCCGGCTGGACGCGGCCGAACGGAGTATCGTCGGCACGCCAGGGTCGCCACCGCGCGACCCCACTCATCACATCAAAAACGGAGGAATCGGTCTGCCATGCCCTCGCTTCTCGATCTCACCAGCCAGGGGGACGTCGCGACTATCGCCGACGAGTCGAAGCTGCCGGCCGTCAAGCTGATGGACCCGCAGCAGCTGTATGAGCTGTGGGAGCGCCAGAACTGGCAGTCGCACACGATCGACCTCACGCAGGACCGCCGCGACTGGGAGGCGATGGACGCCGAGCTGCGCGGCAAGCTCGCGTGGAACCTGTCCTCGTTCTTCATCGG
>JASHYF010000014.1 GCA_030043235.1 Solirubrobacteraceae bacterium
CGGGCGAGATCGACATCGACGACAGCCCCGAGGTCACGCGCGTCGCGATGTTGCTCCCGCTCAACGGCAGCGCCGAGTAGAACCGCGGGCCGAGGCCATCGAGCGCTCCTACGAGACCGCGACCAGCTCCGCATCGCCGATCTCCTCAGGTCGGTCGTCGAAGCCCACGACGAGGTGAGTGCCGAACGCGTCGGCGAGCCGCCGGAGCGTCGTCACGCTCGTGGGGTGCTGGCCACTCTCGATACGAGAGATGACCGAGTGGCTCGTCCCGACGCGGGCCGCGAGCTCCTGCTGCGTTAGATCCAGCGCCTGACGGCGCGCGATCACGATTCGCGCGAGACCCTCGTACGGCGCAATGCGCCGCAGCTCCTCACGGTAGGCTGCGCTACGCCGCGCGCGCCGGCTGCTCGCAGCTCGATGAGTCGAGCCGCTCGGCGAGGCAGCGCCGGCGGCTTTCCGCGTTGGTTTGTCCGTGGGCGCAGTCATGGCCAACGGCTTCGATCCCGACATCTAGCTTAGCATTATTGCGAAACCGCTATGGCGCGTCCCGGCCGCACCTGGCGTCTCGACGCGGTACACCGGTGGTACACTGGCCTGGTGGCCACATCCCACCCCCGCATCCAGGTGACCGAGGATCCGGAGCTCGCGCGCGCGCTGCGCGCGGCCGCGCCGCATTTGCCGGCAGGACTCTCGCGCTCGCGGCAGGTGCGCGAACTGGCGATCGCCGGAGCTCGCCACCTCGCCGCTGAGCCACCGACCGAAGAGCGGCGCACGATGCTGCTCGAAGGGCTCGCCGAGAGCTTCATGAAGCCAGAGACCGCGGGCATCGACTGGGATCTGCTGCGCGACGGCAAGCTCCGTGCCTGGCCCGTCCGATAGCCGGGCCGCGTGGGGCGAGCTGCCGCTGCTCGTGGATACCTCCGCCTGGTCGCGCGCGCACCACGCGACGGTCCGCGACAGCTGGGTGAAGGCGCTGCTTGCAGGTCGGCTGCGGCTCTCGCCCGCTGCGCGGCTCGAGATCCTGCTCAGCGCCCGCAGTGGCGCGGACTTCGACGTGCTCGCCGAGAGGCTGACCGCGGTGCGCACCGCTCCGCTCACAGCCGCCACCGCTCGCGCCGCGCAGGACGCCATGCGCACGCTCGCCCATCGCTCGGCCGGCGCCCAGCGGATACCGGTGGTGGACTACCTCATCGCCGCCGCCGCGCAGGAGACCGGAGCCGCCGTGCTCCACTACGACCGCGACTACGACACGCTGGCCGAGATCATGGCGTTCGAGTCTGTCTGGCTCGCGCCGCCCGGCTCGCTCCCGTAGCCGTCGATCGTGAGAGCGCGCCCGGAGTACGTTCGCCGGTCGTGGGGTCTCGATGCTAGGCGCAGCTCTGCGTACGGAGCAGGATGTCCATTTTGCGCTGTTGTTCGGCTCGGCTGCGGTGGGAACGGATGCGCCGGGAAGCGATGTGGATGTTCTCGTCGATTTACGCGACGCAAGCTTCGAGCGCATTGTCGACCTCGTCCACGAAGCTGACGCAGGTGGTGGGTCGTCAGGTTGACGTCGTTGAGTTGAACGACGCGGAGGCCGAGCCTGCTTTCGTTGCTCAGGTTGTTGCCGGCGGGCGCGTACTGGTCGATCGTGAGGATATGTGGCCGGGGCTGCGTCGCCGTGAGGCCAGATTGCGCCGGCTCCGAGAGATGGGCCACGAGCCCAGCGTCTCCGGCAGGCTCGTGATCGACCCGGCTCAGGACATGCCGCAACTGCGCTTCGGCTCCGTGCTGCCATTCGGGGCCTCCGAGGAGGCGAGCGCGGCGTGGCTCGCACACTGGCCCGACCAGAAGCTGCCTGCCCTCGCAGGCCGCACGCCACGGCGCGCCTCCCGTCGCATCGCCGATCAACCGCGACTGGAGGCGCTGCTTCGCGAGCTCGAACACGACGCCGACCTGCTCGCCCAGCGCGGCGTCCGCGCACCGGATGTCGGCCGCGTGCGCACCGAGCTGCAAATGCCGGCGGACCAGTGGCGGTGATCAGGCCGCGGGCGGCGCTGAACACGTGTCCAAAGCGTCGCCGCCGAGACTGGCCAGCGGGCCGTTGCCACACCTTCGCTCGCGCTCGATGCTGTGCGCATGGCAAGCGCTCTGGACATCGTCGGCGGGCCCACCCAGATCCGCGTGCTGCGCGTGCCCGGGGCGCTGTATCGCTGGAAGGTGCAGAACGGCACCGCCGAACAGCACGTGTACGTGCAGATCGCCGACGCGCTGAAGCCGGACACGTTCGAGGAGCCGCTGCGCTCGGCGATCGAGTCGAAGGGCGAGTCGGTGCTGCGCAAGCTGCTCGGGCGGGGCAGCGTTCCGATACGCATCAAGATCACCTCCGCGGGCATCACCGAAGTGGGCATCGACCACTGCGCTCGCCCCTGCTCCGTGTAGCTCGCCAGCACGGCGACCGATCTCGCTCGGCTCTCGCTGGCGCATGCCGTCCACGCGCACGTCCCCAAGTCTCGGCGTGGAGCGCGCGTCGTCCTCAACCGTGCGCGTCCCGCCCTCAGCCATGCCCGTCCCGCCCTCAACCGTGCCCGTCCCGCCCTCAACCGTGCGCGTCCCGCCCTCAACCGTGCGCGTCCCGCCCTCAGCCGTGCACGTCCCGCCCTCAACCGCGCGCGTCCTGCCCTCAGCCGTGTGCCCCCTGGCGTTCGCTGCGCAGGTACTCGAAGATGAACTGATCGAGGCGGCGCTGGTCGGCGCGGGGGACCGAGTTGAAGGCGATCGCGCAGCGCCCCCGCGGGTCGGTTCGCACGACGGTGCCGGTGCCCTTGACCGGGGCTTCGCCCGGGTTGAGCGTCAGCTCGAACTCGAACGGCTCGCCTTTCTTCAGGTCGTCCAGCCCGGCCACGAGCATGCCGCCGGCGCTCATGTCGATCGTGAACGTCTGTGCGGGCGAGCGGCCGGCGCCCACGTATGCCGCCACCGGGCGTTCCACGCGAACGCGCACGTTCTCGCGACGATACGGCGCGTCGGCGTCGGCGCCGCGGATCGCGCGCGGGCGCGCGAGCTGCTCCGCCTGCTGCAAGGCGCGCGCACGCGCGCCGGCGATCTGGAGGATCAACAGCTGGCGCCACACGAACACCGCCCCCGCCCATGCCACCAGGTAGCACACGACTCCGGCCAGCAGGGCGCGCAGGCCCGCG
>JASHYF010000110.1 GCA_030043235.1 Solirubrobacteraceae bacterium
AGGCCCGCCTGCAGCGGGTCGTAGCGGAGGACGTCCTGGATGTAGAGCGTGAGGTACAGGAACATCGAGAACATCGACGAGGACACCGCGAAGGCGACGACGCTCGCGCCCGCGAACGCCGGGCGGCGGAACAGCGACAGGTCGAGCATCGGGCGCCGCTGGCGGATCTCGGCGATCAGGAATACAAGCAGCAGCACGGCTGCGGCGAGCAGGAAGCCGACGATGCGCGTGGAGCCCCAGCCGTCTTCGTTGCCCTGGATGAGCGCGAACACGAGCAGGAACAGCGCTCCGGAGAACGTCACCAGGCCGATCCAGTCCACGCCGGTGGCGTTCGGGTCGCGCGACTCGCTCACCTGGCTGAGCGTGAGGAACACCGCGCACACACCGATCGGCACGTTCACGAAGAAGATCCATTCCCAGCCGATGCCGGTGGTGATGACGCCGCCGATCACCGGCCCGACGGCCACGGCCGCGCCGACCACGGCGCCGTACACGCCGAAGGCGGTGCCGCGCTCCCTGCCGTGGAACGCCTGGGCGATCAGCGCGAGCGAGGTCGCGAACATCATCGCCCCGCCGACGCCCTGCGCGGCGCGGAAGAGGTTGAGCTCGAGCGGGCTGGACGACAGCCCGCAGGCGGCCGAGGAGAGCGTGAAGACGACCATGCCCGCCGTGAACACGAGCCTGCGCCCGAGCAGGTCCGAGAGCGCGCCCGCGGTCAGCAGGAAGGCGGCGAGCGTGAGCGCGTAGGCGTTGACCACCCACTGCAGGTCCTGGAAGCTCGAGTGCAGCGAGCGCTGGATGGAGGGCAGCGCGACGTTCACGACGGTGATGTCGAGCAGCAGCATGAAGATCGCCACCGACACGGCGATCAGCGTCCACCACTTACGCTCCATCGTGGCCCCCCTGCAGGTGGCGCTCGAGGAATGGGACCACTCGCTCCCACAGCAGCGACGCCGGACCCGCACGGTAAGAGGGGCGGTAGTCGGCGAAGAACGCGTGCCCGGCGCCGTCGTAGACGTCGACCGTGACCTCGCGGCCGCTCGCGCCGGCGCGCTCGCGCAGCTGCGCGCCAACCTCCGGCGAGGGGTTCTGGTCCTCGGCGCCGACGGCCGCGAGCAGCGGGCAGCACAGCTTGCCGGCGAGCTCCAGCGGCGGCGTGGGACGCGCGGGCGTGGAGCGCTCCTCGGGCGTGGCTTTGTCGATGAAGCCGCCCCAGCAGTCCACGGCGGCGTTCAGGCGCTCGCTCGCGCACGCGAACAGCAGCGTGTAGCGCCCGCCCATGCAGAAGCCGATGCAGCCGACGCGCTCGCTCACGTCCGCGCGCGCGCGCAGGTGGTCGGCGGCGCCCTCGAGGTCGCGTAGCACGGTCGCATCGGACATCGAGAACAGCCGCTCGAAGAGCGCCTGCATGTCGTCCATCGGCGGCGGGCCGCCTTCGCGCGTGTACAGGTCGACGCCGAGCGCGACGTAGCCGATGTTGGCGAGGCGGTTGGTGACGTCGCGGATGTGCTCGCCCAGCCCGCCGGCCTCGTGGATCACGACCATGCCGGGGCGGACCGCGGCGGACCCGGCGGAGTCGCCGGCGGGGCGGGCGAGATAGCCGTTGACGCTCGTGCCGCCAGCTCCGGCGAACGTGAGCTCCTCGGCGAGCACCCGCGCGGGGTCTGTGACGGCGCCGGGAACGCCCTCGGGGCTCGGCTTGACCTCGACTGCTGCCATCTCAGAGGATCGCCTTGGGATACGCGCGCGTGGCGGCGATGAGCATGACGGCGAAGAAGCCGGCGACGACGAGGAAGTCGAGCCACACGACGCCCGAGCCGCCGACCCCGACGAGCATCTGGCGCAGCCCCTGGACCTCGTATGTGAGCGGGTTGACGTGCGCGACCACGCGCAGCCAGCCCGGCATGACGTCCAGCGGGTAGAGCGCGCTGGAGGCGAAGAACAGCGGCATCATGATCAGCTGGCCGATGCCCATGAAGCGCTCTCGCTCCTTGACGGCGGCGGCGAGCAGCATGGACATGCACGCGAACGCGGCGGTCCCCAGCAGCAGCATCGCGAGCGTGCCGAGCACGCCGGGGAGCGTCCAGCGCACCCCGATGCCGGCGGCGGCCAGCACGGTGAGCAACAGCAGCGCCTGCACGAGCGCGCGCACGCACGCGCCGGCGGCCTTGCCCAGCACGATCGAGGTGCGCGGCAGCGGCGTGGCGAGCAGGCGCTGGAGCTGGCCCACGTCGCGCTCCCAGATGACGGCCAGGCCGAAGAAGATGGCTATGAACATCGCCGCCTGGGCCATCACGCCGGGCGCGATGTAGGCGCGATATTCGAGCGCGCCGAGCGTCAGCGCGTGCACGTTGCGCAGCGCGGTGCCGAAGATGAACAGCCACAGAAGCGGCTGGACCGAGCGGGTGATGATGTCGATGTGGTCGTGGCGCAGCTTGCGCATCTCCGCCTGCGCCATCGCGGCGGTGCCCGCGGCGATGCGCGTCGCCGCGCCGGTGGAGATCGCCTGCGGGCGCCGCTCGCGCCCGAAGCGGTCAGCCGAGACGGTGGGCGACGCGGCGCTGTGCGCGGACATCGGCCAACCTCCCTTCGTGCGCCTCCTCGATGCTGCGGCCCGTCACCGTGGTGAACACCTCCTCGAGGCTGTCGCTGCCGTTGCGCTCGAGCAGCTCCGGCGGGCTGCCCTGCTCTACCAGCTGCCCGAGGTCCATGATGGCAAGGCGCTCGCAGTAGCGTTCGGCCTCCTCCATGACGTGGGTGGTGACGAGGATGGTCGTCCCGGCGTGCTCGCGCAGCGCGTCCAGGTGCTCCCAGACCATCCGCCGCGCGGTCGGGTCCAGCCCGACGGTGGGCTCGTCCAGGAACAGCACCTGCGGCCGGTTGAGCAGCGCGGTGGCGATCTCCAGCCGGCGCAGCATGCCGCCGGAGAGCGTGCGCGCGAGGCGGCCGAGCATCGGCTGGAGCTCCATCGTCTCGATCGCCTCGTCGATCCGCTCGCGCCGCTCCCGCCTCGCCACGCCGGTGACGCGTCCGTAGAAGTCGAGGTTCTCGTACGCCGTCAGCGCGCCGTCGACGGAGATCGCCTGCGGGATGTAGCCGATCGACGCGCGCACCGCGAGGCTGTCCTCGCGCACGTCGAAGCCGGCGACGAGCGCCCGCCCGGCGGTGGGGGCGAGCAGCGTGGTGAGCACCCTGATGGTGGTGGTCTTGCCGGCGCCGTTGGGGCCGAGCAGGCCGAACACTTCGCCGGGGGTCACGGCGAAGGAGATG
>JASHYF010000111.1 GCA_030043235.1 Solirubrobacteraceae bacterium
GCGCCGAGTCCGTGCGCCAGCTGCCCACGCTGAAGCTGTTCAAGATTCGCATGGACCTGGAGATGGAGGGCGACACCGACGCGCTGGCAAGCTCCGCCGCAGAAGTCGCCGAGCCGGTGGAGCTCGACCCCCAGCCCTACGACGAGCTCGACGTCGCGGTCATCCGCGCGCTGCAGGGCGACATGCCGGTCGTCCCCGAACCCTACGCGCCCGCCGCCGCCGAGGTGGGCCTCGGCGAAGACCGCTTCCTCGAGCACCTCGCCGGCATGCACGAGCGCGGCCTCTTGCGCCGTGTGGCCGCCATCCTCTACCACCGCCGCGCCGGCTTCTCCGCCAACGGCATGGGCGTGTGGAAGGTGCCCGACGAGCAGATCGCCGAGGTCGGCTGCCGCATGGCGGCCGTGCGCGGCGTCTCCCACTGCTACCAGCGCCCCACCTACGAGGACTGGCCGTACTCCGTCTTCACGATGGCGCACGGACGCTCGAAGGAGGAGTGCGACGCCGTGCTCGACGCGATCGCCGAGATGAGCGGCATCGAGGAGCGCGCCACCCTGTACTCCTCCACCGAGTTCAAGAAGATCCGTCTGCTGTACTTCACCGGCGAGTTCAAGCAGTGGGAGCGCGAACGCGCCTGAGCGCGCGCGCCGCGCTCTCGCGTCGGGACAAGAGCCGGCGCACGCGCCGCCACTCGCGCCGCGCGCGCTTTTTTCCGTAGGCGCGCAGCAGCGTCAACGCGTCGATCTTCTCGCGCGCCAGCGAGTCCAGCGGCGTTCCCTTCGAGCAGATGAAGGCCGCGCGCTGCATGGAGCGGTAGTCGTCCATGCCCGTGTAGTCGCTGATGTCGTGCGCGAGCGCCACCGTCTCATAGCCGAACTGGCGCGCCAGATCGAAGATCGCGTGGCGCGTGGGGATCAGCAGCAGCTCGTAGTCGACCGCGTTGCGGGGATTCTCGAGGCTGTTCTCGTGGGCCACCCTGAACAGGCTCCACGGAACGAGCGACACGGTCGTGTCGATCAGCAGCAGCTCGGCGCCGGTGCCCGCCATCACCTCGAAGATCTCCACCGGCTTGGCGATGTGGTACATCAGCCCGAGGCACAGCACCACGTCGAAACGTTCCGCGAAGGAGTGCTCGAAGATGTTGCCGAGCTCGAAGCGGTAGCGCGCCTGCTCCACGCCCTTGGCGTCGAACACCAGCTGCGCCTGGTCGATGTGCGTCTGGCGACCGTCCACGCCCAGCACGAAGTCGGCGCCCGCTTCGATCGCGCACAGCGACCAGTAACCGGCGTTGCAGCCCAGGTCCAGCACGCGGCGACCGCCGAGCGAGCCGCCACAGACCTTCACCAGCGGCTCGAAGAACGTGCGCCTGCGCTGCAGGTGGCGGTTCACGTAGTCGGCGCGATAGATCGGCGTGCTCACGCCACCGGGGAGCTCGAAGCGGTAGTGCCACACCCCCAGCGCGTCGATGCGCCGCTGCAGCTCCTGCGCCTCGAGCGCCGCGGCGCCACGCGGATCCTCGGCCGCAGTGGACATCTCGAGCTGATCGTATTCGATGCGGCCGCACCTCCAGGCCGAGCCGGCGGCGGCCTCGCGGCGCTCGGCCGAGCGCTTATGCTGCTGGCCGTGTCCCCGCCCGAGCAGCCGCAGCACGCCCGCTCGAGCGAGCTCTACCGGCGCGCGCTGCGGGCGCTTCCGGGTGGCGTCAACTCACCGGTGCGCGCGATGCGCGCGATCGCCCGCGAGCCGATCTTCATCGCCCGCGGCGAGGGGGCCGAGCTGGTCGACGTCGACGGCAACCGCTTCATCGACTACGTGTGCTCGTGGGGACCTCTGATCCACGGCCACGCGCACGCGCACGTGCTGGCCGCGGTCGCAGCCGCGGCCGCGCGCGGCACCAGCTTCGGCGCACCGACCGCGGCCGAGGTGGAGCTCGCGGAGGAGATCGCGCGGCGCATGCCCGCGGTGGAGATGCTGCGCATGACCTCCTCCGGGACCGAGGCCGCGATGACCGCCGTGCGCCTCGCGCGCGCCGCCACCGGCCGCGAGCAGATCGTCAAGTTCGCCGGCGCCTACCACGGCCACTCCGACGGCCTGCTCGCGCAGGCCGGCTCCGGGCTCGCCACGCAGGGGCTGCCGTCGAGTCCGGGCGTGCCTGCGTCCGTGGCCGCCGAGACGATCGTGATCCCGTGGAACGACCCCGGCGCGCTCGTCGCCGCCACCGAGCAGCACGAGCTCGCCGCCGTCCTGGCCGAGCCGCTGCCCGCCAACATGGGGCTCGTGCCGGCGCAGGAGGGCTTCTTGGAGCTGTTGCGCGAGCGCGCGCACGCCTGCGGCGCGCTGCTCGTGCTCGACGAGGTGATCAGCGGCTTTCGCGTCGCGCGCGGCGGCGCCCAGCAGCTGCTCGGCGTGCAAGCCGACCTGGTGGTGCTCGGCAAGGTGATCGGTGGCGGCCTGCCGGCGGCCGCCGTCGGCGGCAGCGCCGAGCTGATGCGCATGCTCGCCCCCGCCGGCGAGGTCTACCAGGCCGGCACGCTGTCCGGCAACCCGCTGGCGGTGGCGGCCGGGCTGGCGACGCTCGAGCTGCTGGACGACTCCGCGTATGCGCGCCTCGCCGCCATCACCGAGCGCCTCGCCGGCGGCTTGCGCGAAGCCGCCGCCCGGACGGGCGCAGGGGCGGGGGCGGACGCTCGCGCGGGCGCCTATCCCGTCCAGGTCGTCAGCGCGCCGGGGCTCGTGACGGTCTTCTTCAGCCGGCGAGAAGTGCGCTCGTTCGCCGACGCGCGGGCGTGCGATCTGGATGCCCACGCAGCCTGGTGTCGCGAGCTGCTGGCGCGCGGCGTGTACCCTCCGCCGTCGCAGTTCGAGGCCTGGTTCCCGTCGCTGGCCCACACCGACGAGCAGCTCGAGCGCACGATCGAGGCCGCGGCGGCGGCCTTCGCGTGCCTCGCGGAGCCGGCGGGCGCATGATGGACGCCACGCGGGATCCTCTCGGCGGCAGCAGCGGGCTCGAGCGCCTGCGCAGGCTGCTGCGCAGCGACGACGGGCTGCTGGGGACGCTCGTGGCTTCTGCACAGGAGCTCGCGGAGGAGCCAGCTAGAGAGCTCACGGCGCCCGTCGCCGGCCAGCTCGCCGGCAGTCCTGCGGCGATCGCGGCCCGCGGCCCGCGCGTGGCCGGCCGGCGCCGCGAGTACGAGCTGCTGGTGGAGGCGATCTACGAGGGCTACCTGCTGCATTACGGCACCCCGCGCGTGATGCGAGTGCCCGAGGACGACCTGCGCCTGCTCGCGGGCGACCAGCTCTATGCGATCGGCCTCGCCCGGTTGGTGGAGCTGGGCGACACGCTCGCGGTGGCCGAGCTCGCGGACACGATCACGCTCGCCGCACTCGCCCAAGGCGCCGAGCACTCCGAGCTGGCCGACGCCGTATGGGCCGCGGGCGCGCGCGCCGTCGGCTGGGGCAAGAGCGAGCGGCACGCGCGCGCCAAGGAGCTGCTGCTGGCGGGCGACGCGAACGCGATCGAGGCGATGCGCACAAGCGCGCTGGAGGATGCTCCGCCGTCTTGAATCGCGCCTCGATATTGTTTCGCCTCCTGTGGCAGACAAGCGCGCACAGCAGAGGTCCAAGTACACGCTCGACCGCGGCATCCCCGGAGCCTTCGAGGGCGAGACGATCACGCGCCGTCGCTTCATGACCGGCACCGCGCACGGCGCCGGAGCGGTCGCCGCGGCGGCCTTCACGCTGCCCGCGCTCGGCTTCGCCATCGGGCCCGTCTTCAAGAGCACCCCCCACCGCTGGGAAGTGGTGGGCACCGTCGACGAGTTCCCCGACAACAACTACGTGCCCGTGGTGCTCACGCTGGTGCCGGACATCGGCGAGGCGGGCAAGACGACGGCGTACGTGCGCAAGTTCAACCCCGCGCTCGACACCGACCCCTACGACAAGGGCACGCCGTACATCGCGATCTCCGACCGCTGCGTGCACCTGGGCTGCCCGGTGCGCTGGGTGGACGCGTCGGAGCGCTTCGTCTGCCCCTGCCACGGTGGCGTGTACGACATCCTGGGCGAGCGCGTGAGCGGCCCCCCCGTGCGCCCGCTCGACCGCTTCTACTCGCGCGTGACCGGCGAAGACGTCGAACTGGGCCCGCGCTTCAGCGTCAACAGCAAGCTGCGCCGCTTCTCCCCGCGCCTGCCCGGCGAGCCGCTCGACGGAATCGGCCAGTATCTGTATCCCTCGACGCCCGGCGCCAAAAAACTGTAAGGCGCGCGCCGTTCACCGACCGTGCCCAAGCTCCCAGCCCCTCCGCTCCCCGCGCCGCTGAAGACGCCGCCTCCGCTACCGGGACAGGGCAACGGCGAGGCGGGGCCGCTCGAGGACGCCAAGCAGGCTGGGATCACCGTCGTCGACTGGGTCGACGAGCGCACCTCGCTCAGCGGCGCCGCGCGCTGGCTGATGTTCCGCAAGGTGCCCAAGGGCACCAACTGGTTCTACACGCTCGGCTCGGCCACGATGTTCGCGTTCCTCAACCAGGTCGTGACGGGCGTGTTCCTGGCGATGTACTACCGCCCGGAACCGGCGGGCGGGGCCTACGAATCGGTCCGCTACATCACCAACGAGGTGTTCCTCGGGCAGTTCGTCCGCGGCATGCACAAGTGGGGCTCGAGCGTGATGGTGGTGCTCGTGTTCCTGCACATGGGCCGGACGTTCTTCTTCGGCGCCTACAAGTACCCGCGCGAGCTCAACTGGGTGATCGGCGTGGTGCTGCTGATCCTGACCATGGTCATGGCCTTCACCGGCTACCTGCTGCCGTTCGACCAGCGCGCCTTCTGGGCGACCACCGTCGGCGTCAACATCAACGGCACCGGCCCCCTGATCGGCCCCTACCTCAGCGACTTCCTCTACGGCGGCACCGAATTCAACGCCACCACGCTGTCGCGCTTCTATGCCATCCACATGCTGATCGTGCCCGGCCTGATCGCCGCGCTGATCGGCGCGCACCTGTACCTCGTCGCCAAGCTCGGCACCACCGCGCCGCCGTGGCAGAAATTGCACAAGCGCCACGAGCTGATCGAGACCGAGGTGTAGGCGGTGAACCAGCGCGAGAAGGAGGAATACCTCCACGACTACGCGATCATGAAGTCGCAGGGAAAGCCCTTCTTCCCCTACGCAGTGGCCAAGGACGCGGTGATGGCGTGCGTGGTGATGGCGGTGATCATCACGCTGTCGCTGGTGTTCGGGGACGAGCTCGGCTCCAAGGTCAACGCCGCCACCACGAGCTACGACGCGCGCCCCGACTGGTACTTCTTCTTCCTCTTCGACATCCTGCGCATCATCCGCACGCCGAGCATCATTCAGCTCGCGACCATCGGCATCCCCACGCTGTGCATGATCCTGCTGTTCCTGCTGCCGTTCTACGACCGCGGCCCCGAGCGCCGGCCCGAGCGCCGGCCGCTCGCCACCACCGCCGGCATCGTCACGATCTGCCTGATGGCCTACCTCACCTACCAGGGCGCCCACGCCGGCACGCCCGACGCGCTGGAATTCGCCACGCCCAAGGCGGTCATCGAAAACGGTCCCGCGGCCGTCGAGAAGTGGAACGAAGGCCGCCTCGCGATCGCCCAGTCCGGCTGCGAGGCCTGCCACACGATCGGCGACAACGGCAACCCCGGGCCGGGCCCCAACCTCACCCACATCGCCTCCCGCCTGCCGGAGACGGCGATCGCCCGCACGCTCGTCAATCCGACCCAGCCGATGCCCTCCTACAAGAACCTGCCGGCGAAGAAGTTCAACGCGATCGTCGATTTCCTCTCGCAGCTGAAGTAGCTCGCGGCGTGCGTGCTCCTCCCCGCGTGCGCCCTTCAGGGCGCGATGGCGCTCCCCGTGACGGGGCACCCGGCGGCGCGCGCGCGGGGGGGCAGGCGGGCCGGCTGGCGGCGGGCGAGGTGCGCGTGATGTTCGACCGCATCGCCGGCGTGTACGACCTGCTGAACAGCGCCATGACCGCCGGCCTGCACCACCGCTGGCGCGCGCGCGCGGCCGATGAGGCGCGCGTGGGGCCGGGCGAGCGCGCGCTGGACGTGGCCACGGGCACCGGCGATTTGGCGATCGAGCTCGCGCGACGCGTGTCTCCGGGCGGCGAGGTGATCGGCGTGGACTTCTCCGAGGGCATGCTCGAGCGCGCGCGCGCCAAGGCCGGAGCGCTGCGCGTCGAGGGCCTCGTACGCCCGCAGTTCGAGTGGGCCGATGCCGCCGCGCTGCCCTACCCCGGCGATCGCTTCGACGCGGCCACCGTCGGCTTTGGGCTGCGCAACTTCGAGGACCTCCCACGCGGCCTCGCCGAGATGGTGCGCGTGGTGCGTCCGGGTGGACGGGTGGTGGTGCTGGAGATGACCGTGCCGACCCGCGCGCCGCTGTCGCTGTTCTTCGCCCTGTGGTTCGACCGCGTCGTCCCCGTGCTCGGGCGCCTCGCAGGCGCGCTCAGCGCGATCTCGCGTGCCCGCAGAGCCGGCTCGACCACGTCATCCTGGCGCGCTGCCCCCGCGATCGCCGACGCCTACAGCTACCTGCCGAGCTCGGTCAAGCGCTTCCCCGGCCCCGCCGCGCTCGCCGCGGAGATGCAGCGCGCCGGCCTCTCGCACGTCCACTGCGTGATCACCGCCGGCGGCATCGTGGCCATTCATGCCGGCACGGTCGCCGGGGAACGGGCATTATGAGCGCAGTGCGCAGCACGGCGGCCAGCGTTCCCGTTGGGGGGGTGGACGGACTCGAGGCGATCATGCGCCGCGGCGGGGCGGGCCTGCGCAGGAGGATGCAGCGCACCGAGTGCCACCTCGAGCGCGTGACCGCGCAGGCGGGCACGCCGCTCGCCGCGCACGCCAACGCGATGGTCGTCGCCGGCGGCAAGCGCCTGCGTCCGCTGCTCGTGCTGCTGGCGGCCGAGTCCGCCGGCGGCCCCCCCGACACGCCTGACGGCGAGGAGCGGCTCGTGCGCGCGGCCGTGGCGGTCGAGCTCGTGCACTCCGCCACGCTCGTCCACGACGACCTCATCGACGGGGCGCTGCTGCGACGCGGCCAGCCCACCGTGGCCGCCACGGCCGGGCGCAGCGTGGCGGTGGCCACCGGCGACCTGCTGTTCTCGCGGGCGTTCGCCGAGCTTGCTCGCAACGACGACGTGGCTCAGCTGTGCGCGCTTTCGCGTGCCAGCTCGGCGCTGGCGGAGGGCGAGCTGCTGCAGCGCGAGGACGCGTACGCCTCGAATGTGGCGGTCGAGCGCTACCTCGCGCGCTGTGAGCTGAAGACGGCTGCGCTGTTCGAGGCGGCGTGTCGTCTCGGCGCGCTCACCGCCGCGGGAGCGTCGAGAGCGCTGGCCGACGCGCTCGGCGCGTTCGCGCGGCGCGTAGGGCTGGCCTTCCAGATGCTCGACGACGTGCTCGACGTGTCAGGACCGGTGGAGCGGACGGGCAAGTCACGTGGCACGGACCTGCTCGACGGCACGGTCACCCTGCCGTTGATCCTCGCGCGTGAACGCGAGCCCGGCCTCGTCGCGTTCGACCTCGCCTCGTTGCGTGACGCCGGTGGGGAGGAAGGGAGCAGATGCGCGGAGGAGCTGTGCGAGCGCATCGCCGCGACAGGCGCGCTCGAGGAGGCTCGCGAGCGGGCGCTCGCGGTCGTCGCCGAGGCCAAGGCGTCGCTGCCGGCGATCCTCCCCGGCCGGCGCTCGGCGCTGCTCAGCCTGGTCGCCGACGCGGTCGTCCAGCGCTACAGCTAAAAGTCGCTCGGCAAGATCAAGTCCGCGTCCAGCGCGCGCGCGAAGAACTCGATTTCCTCGGACATGTTTGCGTGCGTCATCCGTCGCAGATCGCCCAGCAGGGCGCTGGAGCCGCGGTCGAGCTCGTCGTCCAGCCGTTCGACGGCCGTCTGGTCGAAGACCCCTTCGCGCCGGGACTCGCACTCGGGACAGCGCAGCACGATGCGCCAGTGGCGGGGCCCCTCCTCCGACCAGTCGAGCGGATACACGAGCTCCCCGGCGCAGTGAAAGCAGATGTGCAGCTGGGCCGGCGCGCACGCGTCGCCCGCCGCCTTGCCGCCAGCGCCGTACACGGCGCCCGCCGGCTTGCCCGCTGGCCTGCGATCGGCCCGCTGGGGACGCTGCGTGTTGGGTTGCTTCTCGGATTCCATGCTGCTCTGAGTCGTCATCGACGCGTCGAGCCGGGTGCTTTAGCGTGGTAAACCGCAATGGCGCGGTGGTAGCGTCATTGGGAGATGGCCACCGCGATCCGCATGATCGGCCACGAGGACCGCCTCACCCTCGTTGACCACCTCGAAGAGCTGCGCACCCGCCTGATCGTCAGCCTCGCCGTGCTGGGCGTGGCGTTCGGCATCTGCCTATGGCAGAACCACGCCCTGCTGAGAGTCATGAACAAGCCGCTGCAGACGGAGACAAAAAAGCAGGTCGCCAACGGCGACGGCACGGTCGGGCAGGCGAACCTCGCCCAGCAGGGCCTCTTGAAGACCGCGCAGACGATGCAGGCGCTGATCGGCGAGCTGGCGACGCCCGGCAGCGGCCTCTCGGCGCGCATGCGCGCCGAGGTCCGGCCGCTGTCCGCGCAGCTGAAGTCCGACGTGGCCAAGATCCCGCGCAGCCCGTCCGGCCTGGACCCGGTCACGGTGGGCATCGCGGAGCCGTTCACGACGACGATCACGGTGACGCTGTACTTCGCCCTGATCGTCTCGCTGCCGGTGATCCTGTTCGAGCTGTACGGCTTCATCCTGCCCGCGCTCGCGCCCCACGAGCGCCGCGTCGCCATGCCGCTCCTGGCGGCAGTGCCGTTCCTGTTCGCCGCGGGCGTCGCGTTCGGCTACTTCGTGGTGCTGCCCGCCGCCGTGCGCTTCTTCGCGAACTTCAACAGCGAAGAGTTCAACGTGCTCGTGCAGGCCAGCCCGCTGTACAGCTTCGAGGCCACGATCCTGCTGGCGATGGGGCTCGTCTTCCAGGTGCCGGTCGCGGTCCTGGGCGCCACGCGCCTTGGCCTGATCACCCCGCGGCAGCTGCGCCGCGGGCGCCCGTTCGCATTTGCCGGCTGCGCCGCTGTGGCGGCGTTCCTGCCGGGCGACGTGCTCACGCTGCTGCTGGAGACCGTGCCCCTGTATCTGCTCTACGAGGTCAGTATCCTGATAGCAGCGCTAGTCGGGCGCGCCAACCGCGCCGTGCCCGAGCAGGGAAGCGCGGATACCGCAGGAGTGCGCTATCCGAGCGCGGACCCGGCGCCCCCACCAGCAGAGCATCCAATCGAGCCGACCGTGCAGGACCTGATAGATCACACCGACCCCCGGCTGTCAGACAGATAGGGCTGGCGCAGCGATGCTGTTCGATCTCAGAGGCCGTGGGCGGCGCGGCGTGGTGCGGGTGGTCTACGCCGGCCTGGCCGTGCTGTTCGGCTCCGGCCTCGTCCTCTTCGGGGTCGGCGGCTTCGGCGGCACGGGGATCCTCAGCAGCCTCAGCAAAGAAGGCGGCGGCGGTGGCGGCGGCGGCGGCTACGCGAGCCAGGCCAGCAAGTACCGCAAGCTCACCCAGAAGCAGCCGAACAACGTGAGCGCGTGGGAAAACCTGGCCAAGAGCCTCGTCCACGAGGGCGGCGAAGAACCGTACACGACGGGCGCCGGCGAAGTCACGGGCAAAGGCAAGGAACTGTACAAGCAGGTGTCCGCCGCGTGGAACGGCTATCTCGCCCTCAACCCCGCCAGGCCCAACGTCGAACTGGCCCAGCTGATGGAGAGCGTGTACGGCGAAGCGGCGCTGAACGAACCCGGCAAGGAGGTCGAAGTGCTGCAGATCGTGATCGCCGCTCGACCGAACGACGAGGCTCTGTACGCAGACCTCGCCGAGTACGCCTACAAAGCCCACAACACGCGCGAGGGGGACCTCGCCTCGGAAAAGGCCGTCAGCCTCGCTCCCCCCTCCGCACGTACGCGCCTGAAGAACGAGCTCGCCGAAGTCAAGGCCAACCCCTCGGGCGAAAAGACCTACACGACCACCACCAACGGCAAAACCTACGTCGGCAAGCTGAACTCCAAAGGCGAACTCAAGGCGACGGAAGTCAAGACGCCGGGCACGTCCTCGACCAGCAAGAAGTAGAGCCTGGAGCGCCGTACGCCCAGGGGCTGTGGCAGCGGCGCCGGGACGCGCCGGATAGAATCGATCGCGGAGCCGGCCGTCTCGGCGGCGGCAAGCGCGGGCCGTTAGCTCAACCGGCAGAGCAGGGGCCTCTTAAGCCCAAGGTTGCAGGTTCGATTCCTGCACGGCCCATAGGCCAAATCTCAGTGTGCATGCGGGATTTCGCAGTCCGATCACCCCGCTCCAGCGGCCGTTCTGCTTCTTGGGTACCGCGTTTGGGTACCAAATAGCGGTCGTAGGGCGCATCTCGGAGCCGCCAATTCGGGCCGGAATTGGGGGTGCATATATCAGTTCTGTTATGGTTGCAGGGTCCGCGCACGCGACATCGTCGTCATTGCCCGCCGCCGCGCGGGCCTCACCCAGCAGGAGCTTGGGGGGCGCCTGGGCACCTCGCAGGTGACCGTCGCGCGGTGGGAGAGCGGCACGACCGAGCCCAAGTTCGAGACCGTGCAGGAGGTCGTGGCGGCGTGCGAGCTCGGTCTGACGCTCGGACTCGCCACGGCGGATGAGGGCTCGTGGACGGCTCTGATCCACGAGCA
>JASHYF010000112.1 GCA_030043235.1 Solirubrobacteraceae bacterium
GCTGGTAGTGGAGCTGGAGGCCGACCGCGTACAGGCTGATCGGCACGATCAACGAACAAGGCCGCGACACCTGGCCTTCGACCTGCTCGCAGCTCCAACACCGCGTATACGTAGGATTCGGCGGCCGATGACAGCGATCGCAGATACCATCGCCCGCGCGCGGCACCGGCGTGCAGATCGTTGCGAGCGGCAGGACAACATCACGGACCGTCGCCATCGCTGTGGCGCCTAGAAAAGCTGCAGCTCGGTGACCGGCTCGCAGTCTGATTCGAGCGCCGCTACCACATCATCGACGCCGTGCACGACCTGGGCGCCGCGTCTGCTCCGATATCGCTGCGCCCATTCCTCTTGCAGCACAAGGCTCTCGACGAGAAAGAGGCGCTTACCGTGCTCCAGCGCGAGGCGCGCCTGCATCTTGGCGCCGCTGGTGGCGCTGGCCTCGATCACTATGGTGCCAACGGCGACGCCGCTCGTGACGACGTTGCGCAGTGGAAAGTTGGAACGCCGGGGCGGGGCGCCTGGCCAGAACTGGGAGAGCAACGCGCCGCTCTCGGCGATGCGCTCGGCGAGCGCGGCGTTCTCCTTCGGGTAGACACGATCGATCCCCGTGCCCATGACCGCAATGGTCCGCCCGCCTGCCTCGAGCGCCGCGGTGTGGGCTTCGGTATCGATCCCGGCAGCCATGCCCGAGATCACCGTAACGCCGCGCTCCGCAAGAGCTGCGGCCATGTCGCGCGCTAGGGCACGTCCTGCATCCGAGGCATGGCGAGTGCCGACGATCGCTACCGATCGCGAATCGTCGTCTTGGAGCGTGCCGCGAACGAACAGGAACGGCGGACGGTCGTACACGCGACGCAGGTTCTGGGGGTAGTCATTGTCGAGCACCGTCAGCAGACGAGTGTTGGGCCGCTCCGCCAGCGTTCGCTCGATGACGCTCGCCCAGTGCTTGACCATCGCGTCGTTGACTCGGTCAGCAAGCGAACGCGCAATCAGAGCCTGGCCCTCGTCGTAGAAGACGTGGCTTCTGTCCGCGACAGCGACCGCACTGCCGGCTTCCTCGACAACATCGGCGACCTGGTACCAGGGGCCAGGAGCCACCTCGGTCAGTGCGAGGACGGTCGCTTGCTCGCGAAGATCGGAGGCCGTCATGGCGAACATATGTTCGACTGTACCACGGGCCGGGGATGCCCACGCAGACCGGCGGAGCAAGCACTGAGCCAAGCCACGAAGGCCATCGTACCCGCCGCATACCCGGTGCGATCGTGAACACGCCGCGGCCGACCCGACCGCCGACCCGCTGCGGCCGACAGCGGTTATAGGGACATCTTGACTGTGGTCTGCACGGTGGCGGTGGTCATGCGCGCCTACTTCACGGGCACGCGCTCGAGGCTCATCGCCTGCCCACGCGCACGGGCGCCGATCGCGTGCCCGTGAAGCGCGGCGATCACGCGGTCGGCCTCGGCCGCCGGCACGGACAGGAAGGAGAAGCGATCGAGCACCAGCACGTCGCGCACGGCCTCGCCGTCGAGCCCCGCCGCGGAGGTGACCGAGGCGACGATGTCGGCCACGTTCAGCCCCGCCGCGCGCCCGCCGGAGAGCACCAGCTTGGTGTAGGGCTCGTGGTCGTCGCGGCGGCTGACGTGTGGCTTGGAGTGCCTGCGCGGACGTTCGCGCACCGGCGTGGGGGCGGCCACCGCGCCCTCCTCCCACTGCGCGATGTGCGTGCCGATGTGGCGTTCGATCGCCTCCAGCTCGTGTCGCTGGCGGCGCTCGACGAACGTGATCGCGCGGCCGGCCCGCCCCACGCGTCCGGTGCGCCCGATGCGGTGCACGTACGTGTCGGGGCTGATCGGCACGTCGTAGTTGACCACCAGCGTGACCGTGGTGATGTCCAGCCCGCGCGCCGCCACGTCGGTGGCCACGAGGATCGGCACGCGCCCGCCCTTGAACGCCAGCATCACGCCGTCGCGCGAGCCCTGCGACATGTCGCCGTGCAGCGCCCGCACGTTCATGCCGCGGTCGCGCAGCGTGCGAAACAGCTGCTCGCAGCGCACCTTCGTGCGCACGAACACGATCGCCTGCGCGCCGGCCGCGTCGGGGCGCTGGCGAGGCGATCTCATCTCCGCGCGCAGCACCTCGACGAGCTTGTCGGGCTTCTCGCGCATCTGGACCGGCAGCTGGAACTGCGCGACCGTGTCGATCGTCAGCGTCGCCGCCTCCACGTGGATGAGCGTCGGCTCGTACATGTAGCGGTCGGCCAGCGCGCGGATCGGCGGCGGCATCGTCGCGCTGAACAGCGCCGTCTGGCGGCTGGACGGCGTGAGCGAGAGGATCCGCTCGACGTCCTCCAGGAAGCCGAGGTCGAGCATCTCATCCGCCTCGTCCAGCACCACGAAACGGCAGTCGTGCAGGATCAGCGAGGCGCGGGAGATGAGGTCGAGCACGCGTCCCACCGTGCCCACCACCACGTGCCCGCCCGCGCGCAGCTGCGACTGCTGGCCGCGGATGGGCGCGCCGCCGAACACCGCCACCACGTCCACGCCGGTGTGCGAGCCGTACGTGCGCAGGGCCTGTGTGACCTGGATGCACAACTCGCGTGTGGGCGTGAGCACGAGCGCCTGCACCGTCTGCTCGGAGGGGTCCACGTACTCCAGGATCGGCAGGCCGAACGCCGCCGTCTTGCCCGTCCCCGTCTGCGCCTGCCCGATCACGTCGCGCCCGCGCAGCAGCTCGGGGATCGCCTGTTCCTGGATCGGGCTGGGCGCCTCGTAGCCGACGTCGTGCAGCGCACGCAGTGTTGGCTCAGAGAGGCCGAGCTCGGCGAAGGACGTGGCCATTGGCGCAGCTTAGGCCGAGGGGTCGAGCAGCAGCTTGCCGGTGGTGCGCCGCGCACGCATGTCGGCCTGCGCCCGGGCGGCCTGCGCGAGGGGGTAGGTGTGCCCGACGATCGCGCGCAGCTCGCCGGCGGCGGCGAGCGCGAACAGGTCCTGCAGGGCCTGCGCGAACATGCCGGGGCGCTCGAAGCAGTGGAACAGGTAGAAGCCGGCCACCGTGCGCGAGTGGCGCAGCAGCGAGCCGGTGCGCACCTCGTTGGGCTCGCTCGTGGAGATCCCGCACACCACGATCCGCCCGAAGGGCGCGAGCGCCTTGTAGGAGGCATCGAACACCGCGCCGCCGGACACGTCGAAGACCACATCCAGCTCGCGCCCTTCGTTGGCCTCGATCAGGCGCTCGGTCATGCCCTGCGACGCGCCGTCGATCGCCACGTCCGCGCCCAGCTCGAGCGCGAGCGCGCGCCGCTCCTCGCTCGTCGCGGCGGCGATCACCGGGCGCGCCCCGAACAGCTTGCCCAGCTGCACCGCGATCGAGCCCACGCCCCCGGCGGCGGAGTGCACGACCACGCTCTCACCCGCCTGCACGCGCGCCGCCGTGCGGTACATGTGCCAGGCGGTCGTGCCCTGGATGATGAGCGCGAGCGCCGTGGCGTCGTCCACCTCGCCGGGGATCGGGAAGACCCGCTCGCTCGGCGCGAGCGCGTACTCGGCGTAGCCGCCGTCTCCCGTCAGCGCCACCACACGCTCGCCCGTGTCCGCGCGCACGCCCGCCACCTCGCCGCCCGGGACCAGCGGCAACGTGGCCTTGCGCAGGTAGGAGTTCGTGCGCGTGTGCGTGTCCGCGAAGTTCAAGCCCGCACGCGTGACCTCGATCAGCGTCTCGCCGGGTCCGGGCTGCGGCGTGGGGAGCTCGACCAGCTCGAGCACCTCCGGCCCCCCGAACTCCTTCATCTGGATCGCGCGCATCGCGGCCGAGGCTACTAAGGTGCGCGCCCATGCCCATCACAGTGGTCGGCTCGATCGCCTACGACAGCGTGAAAACCCCATTTGGGGAACGCCAGCGCATGCTCGGCGGCGCGGCCGTGCACTTCGCGCTGGCCGCGTCGTTCTTCGACGAGGTGCGCGTGGTCGGACCGGTGGGCGACGACTTCGGCGAGCGCCAGCTCGAGGTTCTGCGCGCACGGGGCGTGGACGTCGACGACGTCGAGCACGTGCGCGGCGGCACCACGTTCTTCTGGCGCGGCGAGTACGGCTGGGATCTGAACTCGCGCGAGACGCTGGACACGCAGCTGGGCGTGTTCGAGGGCTTCTCGCCGAAGCTGTCCGAGCGCTCGCGCTCGAGCGACGTGCTGTTCCTGGCGAACATCCAGCCGGACCTGCAGCACGAGGTGCGCATGCAGCTCCCGCACGCGCGCTTCGTGGCGCTCGACTCGATGAACATGTGGATCGACGTCGCCCGCGAGTCGCTCGTGCGCGCGATCGAGAGCGTGGACTGCGTGATCCTCAACGACGCCGAGCTGCGCCAGCTGACCGGCAAGCCGAACCTCGTGGCGGCCGCTCGCGAGGTCCTCTCCTGGTCGGACTCGCCCGGCCCTCGCGACCGCTCGCCCGGCCCCCGCGCCGCCGGCCAGGGCGCGGCCGGCGAGGGCCGCTCCGCCGAGCAGCGCGGACCGAGCGTGATCGTCGCCAAGCAGGGCGAGTACGGGGCGGCGCTCGTCACCCGCGAGGGCTTCTTCGCGCTGCCCGCCTACCCGCTCGAGACGGTCATCGACCCGACGGGCGCCGGGGACACGTTCGCCGGGGGCCTCGTCGGCTACATCGCCGCTCACCCGGGCACACGCGGCGAAGCCGCGGGCCAGGAGCTCTCTGACGAGCTGCTGCGACGCGCGATGGCGCACGCCACGGTGCTCGCGTCGTTCAACGTCGAGGAGTTCGGCACCGAGCGCATCGAGCGCCTGACCGGCGGGGAGATCGTCGCGCGCATCGGCGAACTTCACGCCATGACCCAGTTCAGCGGCGCGCCACTCGCGCTGCGCGGCTGAGCGCCGGCCGCACGGGGCGTGGCTCACGCCATGACCCAGTTCAGCGGCGCGCCGCTCGCGCTGCGCGGCTGAGCGCCGGCCGCACGGGGCGTGGCGCAGCGGTTCACACCGCCGTGCCTGAGGAGAGTCAGCTCGCGGGCCGTCGGGGACGGATCACGGGCTTCTACCGATGCGCTTCTCGGACTACTACGGATAGGGTCCACGGGCTTGTACGGATCTGCTGGCGGGTATACGATCACCGACGACCGTGACCGCGTGGACGTTCATCTGGCTGATCGTGATTTTGAAGATCCCGATGGTGGCTCTGTTCCTGATCGTGCGCTGGGCCGTGCGCCAGACGCCTGAGACCGACACGGGGCTGGATGGCGGCATCGGGCCGC
>JASHYF010000113.1 GCA_030043235.1 Solirubrobacteraceae bacterium
ATCGGCCGGGTCCCCCCCGTCCCCGCCACTCGAACGCTCCTAACGCTCGAGTGCATGGAGCTCGGCGGCGAGGAGCCCAGCTGGGCAGAGAGCGCCTGGACGCTGCGCGACGATCCCCTGCTGGGCCCATTTCGTCTCGCCCTGCTCGAGGCGCTTGTGCGAATAGCCGACTGGAGGGCCAGTTGAGCGAGCGGCCGACCGCATCGACGCCGGCTACAACAGGTGGCGTCGCGGCGAACGAGGCCGATCGGGCGCACGAGACGCCTCTTGCCGGGTGCTGCTCGCGGCCACTGCTCAACTACCTGAAGGCAGTTGGACTGCTCTCCGTCGTCGCGCGCCAAGCCGATCCGGGCGTGCACGCGCGCTGGGTGAACGGCAGGCTCGTGCTGCGCTCGAGCCTCAATCGGAACGCACTCGAGGAGTTTCTGCTCGCGCGCTACGCGCCAGCGCCCGTCGTCTCGCCGTGGAACGGTGGAAGTGGGTTCTTTCCCAAGGACAACAAGAAGGCCTTCGAAGCGATCGAGTCCTCCACCGATGAACGCATCGCCGCCTTCCAGAACGCCATCGAGGTGTCGCGTGCGGCACTTCGCGTCCTCGGCATCACGGAGAAGCCGTCGGGCGACGAAGCCACGAAGGTCGGTCTTGTGCGGCACCTGCGAGCGCGCCTGGACGACGACGCGCTGGAGTGGCTAGACGCCTCGATCGTGCTCCTCGGCTCGAAGCGTGCCTTCCCCCCCCTGCTCGGCTCCGGCGGAAACGACGGACGCTACGACTTCGCCAACAACTACGCCCAGGCTGTGGTGGCCGCGCTCGCGCTGGACGATGGCGAGAGATCCCGCGAGCTCGCTCGGCGTCAACTCGCCGGTGCGCTGTACGCGAATGCAGTCGAGCTGCGAGCGATGAGCGCTGCTTACCTGCTTCGCGACCAGTCACCCGTCAACTCGCCGTCGGGGGAGTCGGACGGCCTGGGCAATCCCTGGGACCTAGTGCTGGCGATCGAGGGTTCCTGCCTGCTCGCTGCCGGAGCCGCCCGGCGACATCAAGCAGCCGCGGGCGGATCGCTCGTCGCGCCGTTCACGGCGCATGCGACGGCGGCCGGTTATGGCTCGGCGGTCGCAGGCGAGCATGGGCGAGACGAGCTCTGGCTGCCGCTGTGGTCGCGCTGGACGAGCCTGCCCGAGTTGCGCGCGTTGATCCGCGAGGGGCGCGCGCAGGTCGGCCGGCGCCAGGCGCGCAGCGGACTCGACTTCGTTCGCTCCTGCGGCGCGCTCGGCATCGCACGCGGGATCGACGCCTTCGAGCGCTACGCGCTGCTGGAACGCGCCGGCCAGTCCACGCTCGCCGTGCCCGCAGGCGCAATCGCTGTGCGCGAGCGCCCTCACGCGCGCGCCATTCACACGATCGACAGCTGGCTGACGAGCGTCCACAGCTACATGCGCGGGGGTTGCCCCCGTGCCCACCGGGAGGCGGTAGCGCGACTCGAGCGCCGTCTGTTCGCCTTCGCCGACGGCGATCGCCCGGCGGCCGCCTGCAGCGTGCTCGAGGCGATTGGAGCGCTGGAGTCGCTGCTGGCGGGCGCGCGAGCGGGGACGGACCGACAGCCGGGGCTCGCTCCGCTTAGCGGCGCCGACCTCGAGCCGTGGTTGCTCGCGAGCGACGACGAAACGCATGAGTTCGCGGTCGCAGCGTCGCTCGCGTCGCTCCACGATTCCTCGCCGTCAATGCTGCCGAGGCTGCGGGACTACCTGCACGGTACGGGCCTCGACGAGCACGGTCGTTCGACCTACGCGCCGGGCATCTCTCCCGCGGTCTCCCGGCGAGCCGATCCGATCGTGCGTCTCGCGCAATTGCACGTCCGGCGGCACATCGACGCCGCGCGCACGCCGATCCACGACCGCCGTCAGCACGATCACGCCGACGAGAACGAGCGGGTGAGGCAGTTGACGTTCACCTATGGCATCGCCTGCCCGCTGGTCTCAGCCCGCATGTTCGCCACCCGTGCGCTCGATGACCGCCGCATCGTGAAAATCGCGGCCGGCCTGGCCGTGCTTCGGCCGCGCTGGCCGAAGCAGGCGGACGGACGGCTGTGGCGCCCGAAGGTCGGCGACGCGCACGGCGCTCCCGTGCCAGCGTTCGACCTGCTCGCGCTGGCGTTCGCCGGAACGCACCGAGCGCGGCCGGAGGCTTCCGATGGCACCGAGTCCAGCCTCGCTCCTGCCCTTGCTGAGCGCGGCGTTCCGCTGCAGCCACGGCCGGGATGGGTGGCACAGCTCGCAGCCGGCCGTCGCGAGGCGGTGTTCGGTGACGCGCTGCTGCGCCTGCGTCTGGTCGGCCTCACCCCGCTCGTCGATGAGGGCGACCTGCTGATGTCCGCTCCCAGCGGTCCGCGCTTGGCTGCCGCGCTGCTGCTGCACCTGCCCGGGCGCGATCGCGACCGCATCGCTGCCGCGCTGACGACTGCAGTCATGCCCAAACAGACACTCCATCCCGCAACCGACTCACAGGAGGCCAGAAGATGATCGACGCGCTGTCAACCGCGCCGCGCCTGATCGCGCGTGCGCAGCTCGAGCCA
>JASHYF010000114.1 GCA_030043235.1 Solirubrobacteraceae bacterium
GGTGTTCTTCGCCACCGAACCGCCGTCGCGGGCGATCACGCACGTGGCCATGTACGTGGGCGACGGGCGCATCGTCGAGTCCCCCAACTCAGCAGGCGCCGTGCGCATCATCCCGCTGGCCGACCGCGCGGAAGAGTACGTCACCGCGCGCCGCTACCTGCCAACGCCGTAGGCACGCGCACGGTAGGCACGCGCACGTAGGCGCCCGCGCAGTGGACACCCGCGCGGCGTGGGCAGCCGCACGTAGACACCCGCGGAGTGGACGCCCGCGCGGCGTATGCGGCCGCACGTAGGCATCGCACGAATCGTGAGCTCGACACGAACGGTGCGGTGATCTATGGTCTGCGTGCGCAACTGCCCGCGCGCATCCTCTCAGCCGGTGCTCGCCCCACGCGCGGGACGGCGATGACAGAGCAAGGGACCACAGTCTCGGGCCGGTCACCTTCAGTGATGGCCTGACGCGTGGGGTCCGGCCGCAAAGGAGTTGACATGACCGAGCATCGCAGGGTCAAGCGTGAGATCCGCTCGCGCATGGCGCAGACGGGCGAGAAGTACACGGACGCGCGCAGGGCGCTGCTCGCCCGCGCCGGCGCAGCGGAAGGAGCGGGCTCCGGCGGCACCCAGCGGCCGCGCCCTGCGGCGCGCCCGCCGCGCGCGCCGCGCGGTGGCCGCTTCACCGATCAGGCATACAACGCGATCCTGCTGGCTCAAGACGAGGCGCGGATGCTGCGCCAGCCAAAGGTGGAGCCCGAGCACTTGCTGCTCGCGGCCGCGCGCCGCGGCAACGTCGAGCAGCTCCTCGCGAGCGCGGGCATCTCGGCCGGCGCGATCTACGACGCGCTCGTGCGGGCGGGTGGCCTCGGAGCGGATCTCGTGCTTGGGCCGGTGCCGCGCTCGGCGGCGGGCGAGGAGACGCTCGGCCGTGCGGCGCTGGCGGCGGCCGAGCGCGGGGCCGGCCCCAGCACGCAGCACCTGCTGCTCGGCCTGCCCGAGCAGAGCATCGCGGCGGCGCTGCTGCGCGAGCTTGGCGTCGTGGACGCAGCGGCGCTCGTCGATGCTGCTCATCCGGTCACGCGCGCGCCGATGAAGCCGGGCAGCCTTGGGGAGCCCAGCTTTGCGGAGAGCGCCCGCGCGGCGATGGCCCGCACGCCTGCGAGCCCCGGCCCGATCCCGCCGGTGTTCGAGCGCTTCACCGTCGCGGCCGCCAACGCGGTGCAGGCGGCGGTGGCGAGCGCACGCGAGCTGCAGAACCGGTACGTGGAGCCCGCGCACCTGCTGCTCGGAGTGCTGGACGCGCCGGAGGGCGCGATCGCGGCCCTGCGCACACGTCACGCTCGGCCGCTCGACGCGGCGCTGGCACGCGCTGTAGATGTGCTCACGCGCGAGCGCCGTCCGGTGCGTGCCACGGACGTGCTCACGCGCGAGCGCCGTCCGGCGCGTGCCACGGACATATTCACCGCGCCCGCCCGGCAGCTGGTGGCGGAAGACGTGCTCGCGGTGGCCGAGCGGCTCGGTGGCCGCTCGCTCAGTGCCGGACACCTGTTGCTCGCGGTGCTGGAGAGCAAGGATGAGAAGATCGTGGAGATTCTCGGCGTGCTGCCCGACCGCGAGCAGATTGCCGCGGAGGTGGCCGAAGCCCCGGGCGATGAGGCGCATGCGTGAGCCACGGCAGAGCGGGAGCAGCCGCCTGCGCGAGCGGACCGCGCGCCTGCCTCAGGCGAGCGTGGACAGCACGGGCGCCGCGTCGCGCGCAGCGCCCGCCTCGAGCGGGTAGCGCCGGCGGATGCGATAGAGCGTGGTGCGCTCGGCCGCCGGGCGCCCGGCGGCGTGCGCGGCGGCGATCAGCTGCTCGGGCTCCAGGCGCGTGCCGTGGTATGAGCCGGCGAGGCGGCTGATGGACTCCTCCATGAGCGTGCCGCCGAGGTCGTTGACGCCCCAGTGCAGCGACTCGCTGGCGGCGTCGAGGCCCATCTTCACCCAGGAGGCCTGCACGTTGGTGACCGTGTGCCCGAGCGCGAGGCGGAAGACGGCGGTGTGCTTGAGGTTCTCCTCTCGAGAGATCTCTTCGACGCCGTGCGTGCGCCCGAGCAGCGTTTGGAAGGGGATGAACGACAGCGGCACGAACTCGGTGATGCCGCCGGTGCGCTCCTGCAGCGCGCGCACCACGCGCATGTGCTCGGCGAGCTCCCACGGCTCCTCGATGTGGCCGAACATGACCGTGGCGGTGGAGCGCAGGCCGGCGGCGTGCGAGGCCTCGATGACCTGCACCCAGCGCGCGACGGGCAGCTTGTTGGGCGAGATGCGTTCGCGCACGCCGTCGTGGAGCACCTCCGCGGCGGTGCCCGGCGTGGAGCCGAGGCCGGCGTCCTTCAACCGCGCGAACACCTCCGCGGGCGGCAGGCCGGAGATGTCGCACATGTGCGCGATCTCCATCGGGCTGTACGCGTGCAGGTGCAGGTCCGTGCCCGCCCGCCGCGCGGTGTCCTTGGCGAGCCGCAGCCAGCCGAGATAGTCCTCGAGCTGCCAGTCGGGATGGATGCCCGACTGGATGCACAGCTCCGTGGCGCCGAAGTCGATCGCCTCGCGGATGCGCGCGACGAAGTCCTCGGCGTCGTGCTCGTAGGCGTCCGGCGAGCGCCTGCCCTGGCCGAAGCCGCAGAACGCGCAGCCGACGGTGCAGATGTTGGAGATGTTGATGTTGCGGTTGACCACGAACGTGACCGTCTCCCCCGCGAGCTGCGCGCGCAGCTCGTCGGCCGCCTGGCGCATGTCCTCGATCGCCTCGGCTCGCGTCTCGGCGAACATCCCGGTGAGCTCCTCCTCCGTGAGCGCGCGCCCGCCGAATGCGCGCTCGATCGCGCCCGCCACGAGGTCCGCGCGGATCGGCGCCGGCGGGTCCGTGCGAGTGGGTGGACGGGTTGGCGGGACACCGGATCCCCGCCGTGGGATGAAGCTCCAGTAGCGCGCCCTGATCGTGTCCATCACCCCGCGCGAGATCCACTCGGGGTCGATGTACTGCGGGTACACGCACAGCCGCTCGGTGAGCGCGTAACCGTCGCGCTGCAGCGCCCTGCGCACCTGATGCGGCGAGGGGAACGGGTGCTCGGGGGAGATGTGATCGCCGTTGGCGGACAGGCCGCCGAGGTCGGTGGCGCCGGCGCGCACCAGCTCCCCCCACCAGTCGGCGAGGTTGGGGGGCACCTGGATGCCCACGCCGGGCATCAGCCGGCGGGTCTCGGCGATCAGGCGCTTCATGTCATCGATCTGGATTGGACCCCCACCCACCCCGGCGCCCGCCTGCGCCCACTCGGGCAGCGGCAGCTGCGCGCGTGCGGAGGGCGCACCGGCGTCGCCGTCGGCGGCGTCCCCGTTGCGCAAGCCGGAGTCCCCCGCCGGAGCGGCGTCCTCCGTGCCGGACCAGCGCGCGCGCGCAGCCTGCTCGGCGATCTCCGCCGGCTCCTGGGCGTAGTAGCGCGGGTGGGGCACGAAGTTCTGCAGGATCACCTCCTGGATGTGACCGTGCTGGGCGTGCAGCGCGGCGATCGCCTCCAGCGAGGCGACGCGCTCCTCCTCGGTCTCGCCGATGCCGACGAGGATGCCGCTGGTGAAGGGGATGCGCAGCTCGCCGGCCGTGCGGATCGTCTCCAGCCGGCGTGCCGGGTGCTTGCTGGGCGAGCCCGCGTGCACGGTGTCCATCAACCGCTCGGAGATCGACTCCAGCATCAGCCCCTGCGAGGCGCTCACCTCGCGCAGGCGCGAGAGGTCCTCGCGCGCGAGCACGCCGAGGTTCGTGTGCGGCAACAGGCCGCGCTCGAGCGCGCGCTCGCAAGTCCACACGACGTAGCCGGTGAAGTCCTCGTGGCCGTGGGAGCGCAGGCGCGCGGCCACCTGCGGGTTGACCTCCGGGCGCTCGCCCGTGAGCACCAACAGCTCCTTCACGTGGCGGCGGGCGGCGCCGTCGAGGATCTCGAGCACGTCCCCCGGCGAGTACAGGTGCGCCCGGTGGGTTGCGAACGCGCAGTACTTGCAATAGCAGCGGCAGGTCCGCGACAGCGACAGCGTGAGGTTGCGCGAGAACGTGACCCTGCGGCGCATGTGGGCTCAGTCTATGAAGCAGCCCGCATTCGCGGCCGCCGGCGGGGCGCGCGCCGCTGCCGACGCCTTCGAGGCGCGCCTGCTGCGTGGAGCTGCGACGATCCGCGCGTGAGCCCAAGCCTGCGGATCTCGTGATCGCAGCGCTCGCGACGCTCGCCGTGGGGCGTCCGCGCCGGGTGCTGGTCGCGGCGGGCGTGGCGTTCGCGCTCGCGGCCGTGTTCGGCGCGCCCGTGACGGGCACGCTCGGCAGCAGCATCCAGGACTTCCAGAGCCCCGGCTCGCAGTACGAACGCGCGAACGCGGCGATCAGCGCGGCGAGCGGACAGAACGCGTACTACAACCTGGCGGCGCTGGTGGCGGTGCGAGGGGACATCGCGCTCGACACGAGTGCCCAGCGGACGATCGCGAGGCTCGCGGCGATGCTCGCGGCGCAGCGCGGGTTCCAGCGCGTGCTCGATTATGGGGGAGCGGGGATCGATTCCCGCTCGCCGGCGCTGCTCTCGCGCGACCGGCGCCAGACGGTCGTGCTGGCGGCCTTCGCCGGCGAACGCGACGCGACCGCCGCCGTATCGCACGTGCGCGCCGCGCTTTCCAAGCCAGCGGCGAAGGCGACGTTCGCGGGAGCGAGCGTGCGTTTCGGCGGGGCGGCACTGGTCAACCAGGAACTGAACGAACTCACGACCAGCGAGCTGGCGCGCGCGGAGCTGTTCGCCCTGCCGATCCTGCTGGCGCTCTCGTTCTGGTTCTTCCGCGGCCTGATCGCCGCGCTGCTGCCGCCGCTGGTAGGTGGCCTGGCGATCCTGCTGACGTTCCTGGGGCTGCGGGCGGTCGATCAGTTCACGCCGATCTCCGTGTTCGCGCTCAACCTCGTCAGCGGCATGGGGCTCGGTCTCGGCATCGACTACAGCCTGTTCATGGTCTACCGCTACCGCGAGGAGCTGGCGCGCGGCGCGGACGCGTCCGAGGCGATCGAGCGCACGCTGCAGACCGTCGGTCGTACGGTGCTGTTCAGCTGCCTGACGGTGGCCGCCGCGATGCTGAGCCTGCTCGTCTTCCCGCTGCGCTTCCTCTACTCGATGGGAGTCGGCGGAGCGATCGTCGCGCTGTGCGACGGCGCGGTCGCGCTGCTGGTGCTGCCCGCGCTGCTGATCGTCCTGGGACCGCGCATCAATGCGCTCTCGCCGGCATGGCTGCAGCGCCGCGCGGCGCGCTCGGCGACCGCGGCGGGAGCAGACGGCGGCTGGTGGAGGCTTGCGCGCGGCGTCGTGCGCCGCCCGGGCCGGGTGGCGCTGCTCAGCGCCGTCGTGCTGCTCGCGGCGGCCACGCCGGCGCTGCACCTGCGGTTCATCTCGCCGGGGGGCAATCTCCTGCCGGCGTCCGCACAAAGTCGCCAGGTGGAAAGCGCGCTCGCCGCGAGCTTCCCCGCCAACGTGGCGGAAGCCACGCAGATCGTGGTCAGGGGACCGGCCCCCACGGCCCGGCGCCTGGCCGCCGCGGTGGCGCGCGCGGCGGGGCCGGCGGCGAGCTCCTCGAACGCCGCGGATCTCGGCCGCGACACGTGGGAGATCACGCTGCTGCCGCACGGCAGCCCGTTCTCGAACGCCCAGGTGGACCTGCTCGCGAGGCTGCGGGCACTCGCGCGCCCGTACGCCGCCCTGGCCGGCGGCGCGACCGCCTTCTTCGTCGACCAGAAGGGTGCGATCGCCGCGAACATCCCGCTGGCGCTGCTGATCCTGCTGCCGCTGACGGCGGCCTTCCTGTTCGCGATGACGGGCTCGCTGACGATCCCGCTGAAGGCGCTGCTCATGAACGCGCTGAGCGTCGCTGTCGGCGCCGGGCTGATCGTGTGGGTCTTCCAGGACGGGCACTTCTCGAGCGTGCTCGGCTTCACGCCGCTCGGCGGCCTGGAAGAGTCGACGCTCGTGCTCATGCTGGTGGTGGCCTTCGCGCTGGCCACCGACTACGAGGTGTTCGTGCTCGCCCGCGTCAAGGAGGCGCACGACGCGGGCCTGCCCAACCGCGAGGCGATCGCGCTCGGCATCGAGCGCACCGGGCGCATCATCACCGCCGCGGCGCTGCTGTTCTGCGTGGCGATCGGCGCGCTCGCGACCTCGCAGCTGTTCTTCACCAAACAGCTCGGGCTCGGCGCGGCGCTGACGGTCGCGATCGACGCGAGCGTGATCCGCGCGCTGCTCGTGCCCTCCCTGATGGCGCTGATGGGCGACTGGAACTGGTGGGCGCCCGCCCCCCTGCGGCGCCTGCACGCGCGCATCGCCCTGCACGAGCTCGCTCCCCCGTCTCACGGCGTCTCCCTCGTTCCGAAGACGCCCGGACCTGGAGCATAGTCGCCCCGGCTCGAGGCGCCGGACTATATGGTTCTATTTGCAATTGCAAATAGATGGACCAGCGCCTGAACCCCTACACCCCGGGCTCCGGGATCAAGCCGCGCCGGCTTGCAGGCCGCGATGCAGACCTCGAGGGATTCAGGATCCTGCTCGGACGGCTGGGCGACGGACAGCCTGAGCGAAGCCTCATCTACTCCGGCCTGCGCGGCGTCGGCAAGACGGTGCTTCTCCTGGAGTTCGAGACGCTCGCTCGGGAGGCGGGCTGGGCGTGCAACGACGTCGAGGAGGTGGGCTCGGGCGACTTCCGGCAGATTTTCGCCGAGCTTGCCTACCAAATGCTGCTGTCGATGAGCAGGCGCAAGCGGATGCAGGCGCGCGCCACGTCTGCGCTTGGCGTCCTCAAGGCCTTCACGCTCGGGCTGCCCGGCGGGATCACGGCCAGGATTGACGTCGAGGCATCCGCGGGGACAGCCGACACGGGCGATCCCGAGCGCGATCTCGCCACTCTGCTCGTCGAGGTCGGTCACGTCGCGCAGACCGGCGGCAGCGGTGCGGTCTTCTTCCTCGACGAGATGCAGGGCCTCGACAAGGTCGCCTTGGAGGCCGTATGCATGGCGATGAATCGTGTCGGACAGCGTTCCCTGCCCGTTGCGCTCGTGGGGGCTGGTCTTCCTCCCCTCCCCCGCCTGTTGCGCGCCGCGAAGCCCTACGCCGAGCGCATGTTCGCCTACCGCGAGCTCGATCGCCTGTCCGGCGCCGAGGCGCGCCTCGCGCTCATCGCCCCCGCCGCACAGCTTCGAGTCGACTACGAGCCCGAAGCGGTCGAGCTGATCATCGGGGCATCCGCAGGCTATCCCCACTTCCTGCAGGAGTACGGGCGCGTCCTCTGGAATGAGGTTGAGTCCTCGCCGATCCGCGCACGCGACGTCAGGGGCGCACAGGCTCTCATCTCCGAGGCTCTGAGCCGGCGCTTCTTCCGGGACCGCTTCGAGACAGCCTCCGATGCCGAGCAACGTTACCTCTCGGCGATGGCCGCACTCGGCGATGGCCCCGCACGCACCGCCGCGGTGGCCAAGGGTGCCGGCTACAAGGATCTGGGCAGCACGTCGCTGCTGCGCGAGAACCTGATGCGCAAGGACCTCATCTACAGCCCCAAGCGGGGTCTCGTCGCCTTCACGGTGCCTCTATTCGCTGATTACGTGCGCGAGCATCACCCGCTAGCCAGCTTCGACGAATAGAGCCGGTGTATTTGGCTTTGTTTGGGAAAGCAAATACAACGCCAAGGGCTGCGTGACCAGCCCTCGGGCGGGCGGCGCCTTGCGTGGCCCGCGTCTGAGTTACCCTCGTTGCTCGTCGCGGCCCGACGACCCGAAGCACCTGTGACCAGAAAGGGATACGAGCAAGATGACTGAGAGCGTCAGCGAGAGCGAGAACCCGGCGATCGCGAGCCCCACTCCCGCGGCTCACCGGCCAAGGACGAACCACGACTGGTGGCCGGACCAGCTGGACCTGAGCGTCCTGCACCGGCACTCCCCCCTCTCCGACCCGATGGGGCCGGGCTTCGACTACGCGAAGGAGCTCGCGAGCCTCGACGTCGAGGAGCTGCGGCGCGACCTGATCGAGCTGATGACCGACTCGCAGGAGTGGTGGCCGGCCGACTACGGCCACTACGGGCCCTTGTTCATCCGCATGAGCTGGCACGCCGCCGGCACCTACCGCATCGCCGACGGACGCGGGGGCGGCGGCGAGGGCGCGCAGCGCTTCGCGCCGCTCAACAGCTGGCCCGACAACGCGAGCCTCGACAAGGCGCGGCGCCTTTTGTGGCCGATCAAGCGTAAGTACGGCCGCAAGCTCTCGTGGGCCGACCTGCTCGTGTTCACGGGCAACGTGGCGATGGAATCGATGGGCTTCACCACGTTCGGCTTCGGCTTCGGGCGCGAGGACATCTGGGAGCCCGACGAGATCTTCTGGGGCCCCGAGGACGCGTGGCTCGGCGACGAGCGCTACAGCGGCGAGCGCGAGCTCGCGAAGCCCTTCGGCGCCGTGCAGATGGGCCTCATCTACGTCAACCCCGAGGGGCCGGGCGGCAACCCCGACCCGCTGGCCGCGGCACGGGACATCCGCGAGACGTTCGCCCGCATGGCGATGAACGACGAGGAGACGGTCGCGCTGATCGTCGGCGGCCACACGTTCGGCAAGACCCACGGCGCCGTCGACCCCGCCACGGTGGGCCCGGAGCCCGAGGGCGCGCCGCTGGAGGAGCAGGGGCTCGGCTGGAAGGGCAGCTTCCAGCGCAATGGGAACGGCGTGCGCATGCTCACCGGCGGCCCCGAGGGCGCGTGGACGAACGAGCCGACGAGGTGGGACAACGGCTTTCTCGAGAACCTGTTCCGCTACGAATGGGAGTTGACGAAGAGTCCCGCGGGGGCGAAGCAGTGGACCGCCAAGGACCCCGAGGCCCAGGGCACGGTGCCAGACGCCCACGACCCGGACGAGCGCCACGCGCCGATGATGCTCACGACGGACCTCGCGCTGAGGCTCGACCCGGTGTACGAGCCGATCGCGAGGCGCTTCCACGAGCACCCGGACCAGCTCGAAGAGGCGTTCGCGAAGGCGTGGTACAAGCTGCTGCACCGCGACATGGGTCCGGTGTCGCGCTATCTCGGCCCGTGGGTGCCGGAGGCGCAGCTGTGGCAGGACCCCGTCCCCGCGGTCGACCACGAGCTGGTCGGGCAGGACGACGTCGCGGCGCTGAAGCAGAAGATCCTCGCGTCGGGGCTGTCGATCTCGCGCCTCATCGCAACCGCCTGGTCGGCGGCGGCGTCGTTCCGCGGCACCGACATGCGCGGCGGGGCGAACGGGGCGCGGCTCCGTCTCGCTCCGCAGAAGGACTGGGAGGCGAACGAACCGGCCGAGCTCGCGAGCGCGCTGCAGGCGCTCGAGCGGATCCAGCAGGACTTCAACGGCTCGCAGTCCGGCGGCAAGAGGGTCTCGCTGGC